>JAURYC010000358.1 GCA_030654105.1 Deltaproteobacteria bacterium | reverse complement strand
GGGCGTGAGCATAGATGGGGCCAAAGATTCTCCAGGGAAGCCGGTCATTCATCTGATGCGTCCGCTCGGCCACTACTTCATTGACCTCGTTGACGATCAAACTAACATGGCAGGCAGCGCAGGTCGGTGCGGAAAAATCCTTTCCAACTTTCCAGGGGACAGCTTTGAAATCCCATCCTTCCCCCAGAGAGGAATAAATATTTCCATGTTTGCTGACCTGATAGACGCTATAGGCTGGTACATCGGGCCCCTTATGGCATTCGGAGCAGGTATGGGGTTTCCTGGCCATTTCCATGGAGAATTGATGGCGGGTATGGCAGGCCGTACAGGAACCCTTACTTCCATCGGGGTTGATCCGGCCAACCCCCTGATTGGGCCAGCCTGCCAGGACAGGAAATTCCATTCTGCCCATATTCGTATCCCTCGCTTTAAGACCCTGAACCTTTACTTCCGTGCCATGACAAAAAAGACAAGAATCCATCTCGGTCTCCTGATCGGGAGGTTTTAGGACGATCCGCCCTTTCTGGAAGGACTGCATCCCATTTATCGAGTCAGCCAGTTGGCGATAAAGAGGATTGTTCATGAGATTGCCATGGGCATGGGACATGATATTCAGGCTATATTGTTTGACTTCCGCAGGATGACAGGTAGCGCAATCTTCCGGCGAGACAACCACATGAACTTTAAACCCATTGTGGTCGAAGGAATCTTTATGCTTTGCCGGATTCAAAGTGTGACACTCAGCGCAGCCAACGACCGTTTCCTTTAATTTATCAGGGATCTTTTCTGAAGAAACCTTTTTGGCTTTTGGGCCCTTTTTCAAGGCTTCTTCTGGGGTGACCGTGGAGTGATTACCTCTTCGCCAGTTGGATACGATTCCGGGGGTCAACGAGGTATGGCATCCAAGGCAAGCTTCTGTGTTTTCGCTGACCCGCGGCGCAGCATGTGAAGTTCCAGCCCAGACCAACCAGAAGATCCCGACGAGCAATGAAATCACCAACCAACCCCGCCCTTTCATCCTTTGGTCCCCCTTTTGCGAAGACCATTTACTCATATGCTGGTCGCCAGTTTTATGTCCCTACCTTGTTGATTGACAGTTTATGAATCCAAGGTCCATCCCTCTGCGACCCCATCATACGGCCAGGCCTCTAAGCCTCCATCCATGAATTGAACATCCTGGAAACCTGCACCCTCCAGGATGGTTTGGGCTTCGTAAGCGCGAAGGCTGGCTTTGCAGAAAGTTATAAAAAGTAAAGAATACATGTCAAGGGCCTAAAGTGTCTAAAGTGATCCCGCCGCAGGCGGGACTAAAGTTGAAAAAAGGAAATTCCTATACAATTAAATTACCACGATATCGGCTGTGAACAAAGCAGGCAGCAAGTTTTGCTGAGGTATCTGAAATCGGAAAATGTTTATAAGTTTTTTCGGAACGGACATCCCCTTTTCCGCTTCCATTCGATAACTGATCAATCTTTCGTGGATATCAAATCAGCACGATCCTTCCGGCAACATCATGGAAGAATTCCTTCGACCAGACCTGCAGCGCCTCGGGGTTCTTCACGAAAGGTTCTACCTCTTTGCGGGCCTGGTCTACGTTCAATTTCTCAATCGCCGTTGACATCAGATTGCAGAACTTCTCCTGGTTTAAATGTTCATTTCTCTTCAGGTGACCGCTTTGAATCATCCTCTGTTCCAGATGAAAAAGGTGGAGTTGTGGATGGTTCGCGGCGTACCAGACCAAATCGTACCAGTCACGGCCCTTGACTCTGCTCTTCCACTGCCGGCAAAGGATAGCATGCATCTTGCCGGCAAAAAGATCCGGAACAACGAAAACCCTGACCGAAAACGGGATCGGTTGCAGGAGAAACCTGCTTTCTGTGTCAAATCCCGGCGGGGGATCCGTATCGATTTCAATCTTTATCTTCAACACCTGGCCGCGGGGGATCTGCCTGGCGATCTCCTGCAGAATCTCCCGCAAAGCCCTCACGTAGTCCTCGACCCTCCGGCAGGCGTACCGAGCAAGCATGCGGGCAATGGCTTCATTCAATAAGGCTCTCCTCTCTCTGAAGCCGGTGGACGAAATTGCTCAACAAGCGGATCTTTCGGGACCTGCAACGATCCGCAATTATGGCGATCGTTTCCGTATCCAACTTGCCTAACCTCTCGGGGTCGATTCGCAAATTGTTCAGCAGATAGCCCCTCATTTCGGCCTGGGTGCGGATTCCCGTCCCCCGGTCATCATGGATTTTATCGGCAAGGGCTTTTTCCGGGGTCGCGATCAAAAAGGAACGGCCTCCTTCGATCTCTATCTGATCAATGCCGATTTGATAGGCTCTCATGGGGACCACTCGGTAGATAAAAAGGCCGACGGGGGTGGAAAAGCGCCTGCCACGGCCGCAGGTGACCGATGTCACCGCCTCGACCCGCTCCGGGATCAGACCGTGATAGTGCAGGGCGTAATCGAGAGAGACATAGGAAGGGCCGTAGATCATGTTGGCCAGAATCTCCCGTGAGAAGAGCCGCCGCGAATATTTTTCCCCGAAGACATAGATGCCCTTCTTCACCCGGAGGATGGCCCGCCGCTGAAGCAGGGCTGTGATCTTGTCCCGGGGACGGTCATATTTCCGGAGGCCGTCCAGAAGGGACTGATAGTCAAATTCCTCTCCCGCGATCTTCTTTCTCAGATCTTCAATCATATCTATCTTTTCCTGCAGCGCTATGGATTACCCTTATGGATAACATATAGCACATTTAAACATAGTATGTCGACATTATTTCGACATACTATGTTTAAAATGACATTTGAAGGAGAGATCTTTGTGG
The DNA here is from genome assembly GCA_030654105.1 of Deltaproteobacteria bacterium. NCBI lineage: Bacteria > Pseudomonadati > Myxococcota > Myxococcia > Deltaproteobacteria bacterium. The sequence continues at coordinate 7,051 of JAURYC010000358.1, read as the reverse complement.
TACGCATTTTTTAACATTCCTCGCAAGTTTCGTTTTCGATATTATTTTCAGATCCGCTCTTGTTGGGAAAAGGCAATCAAGCATTTTTTAAAAGTGGGTGGGGGAAAAGGAGGGGGAGAATGCGCGGCTAAGCGCCCTCTACCTTGTAACAGGTCTGGCAGGGCACGGGAGGGTCGGGAAAAGTTTGCCAGTCGGTACCCCTTCGTTTGTCCCCATCCCAGAGGGAAGCAACCCTTTCCTCAAAATATTTTTTCCTGCGGGCCCAATTTTCCCTGAATTCCACGTATTTTTTATCATTCCAAATTCTGTCCAAAGGCTCGTGAAAGAGATTCCCAAAATTCACTCTTTCCATCTGGATTTCTCTCCCTTGAAAAATTCTTTTAAAGGGGGAAGGGAGAGGCGGATTGAGGTAAACGCAAGGAGAGATTTCTCCCTCGACAGATATGTATAAATTATGGAGAGGATCTTCCGCGCAAACGGCTACCTCCCGATAGGAAAGAGAAGGGCACCGCAATTTGATTTTCCCTGCCCGGGCTTTCTTCTCTGCTTCCTGCAGGATATTCTCGTAACCTTCCCGACCTTTTTCGGCAAATACTTTTTGCTCGTTCTGCCAGGAATTCGTTACGTGAATCAGGTTGATCAGGACTACCTCTCCAATTTCAAGATCCCGGGCCAGGGATATAAGAGCCGGCACTTCCCGGATGTTCTCCTGCAGTAAGAGGTAAACGATGTGTAATCGGGGATGGGTGAGTTTTTCCCGGGATTTCCTTTCCTGAAAAATCCGGATGTTCTGGAGGAGATCATGAAGGTCCGAGTTCACCCGAATGGCATTATGGGTCTGAGGAGTGGCTCCCGCCAGCGAAAACCCCATAAAGTCAACCCCAACCTGGAGAAGTTCGGCGATATAGGCTTCATTCAATCCTTTCCCGCTGGTCACAAAACCTACCCGGGGACCTTCTCTCTTGGCCAAGCGGATACACTCGATTAGGTCTTTATGAAGGAGGGATTCTCCCCATCCTTCCAGAACCACGGCTTCTACATCCTGGAAATAAGGGAGGAGCCTTTTAAAATCCTCTAAGAGCATATCCCTGCGGGAAAATTCTTCATATTCAATCCGATTGCACATCCTGCAGCGCAGGGGGCATCTTGAAGTGAGCTCGACCTGCCAGGCAGCAAACCTTTTTCCGCCAGATCCTTGAAAAAAATTTTTCCAGAATCCTTTCTTCATGACTTGGAGAATCCTTGCAGGAGGGAATCGAAGAGAGTAGGGGAGGAAGGCCGGTAAAGAAGGAATTCATGGTTGAGGAAGGGCTGGCCACCCCATTTTTTTTTAAAGAAGGCTACTCCTTGATTTACGCCCAATCCAAGATTCACGTAGGTTTTCCCCTGTTGTTCGGCCTCCCTGATCAAGGCATGGAGGAGAAGGTCTGACGCCCCGGGTACATGGTGTTGCCGGGATCTGAAATTGAACATGTAAAAGGCATAATTGATGGCGCCGAATTCAGCCACGTCAAAGGCCAGCAAGTTTCCGGCCCGGTCTCTGGCGCTGAAAATCCAGACAGTGGAGGCCAAAGAAATGTATTTAGGTATTCTTTCGAAAATGGCCCGGGTCTCCTCTCCTACATCCCGGGAGCTTAAAAAAATTTTAACGAGATGCCGGTGTTCATCTTTAAATTCCCGTCCTTTCTCCACTCCCAGTTCTCTAGAGGCCCTTTGGATCATATTCTTTAATTTCGATCGGATCTTGAGATTCACCAGATCGAGTTTATAGTAAATATCCGTTTCGCTCCGCTTACCGGACCGGAGGGAGGTGGTCGGCGCGATGAGGGCTACCTGGGCGGGTTTGAACCTTTTTACAGCGACTTCCAGGACCTCGCTCACTTTCTTTTCATTGAAAGTCCCTTTCAAGGGAAAGCCTACGAAGATGAGCAACTCTTTTCCTTTATAACAAAGGTAGTCTTCTAAAAGGAAGGGCTCTCCTCCTGACATGACTGACCCGTAGCCCGGCATGTGTTCCGGCACATAGGCATAGTTTTTGATGAATTCTTCTTCAGGAGAAGTGATCATTCATCCCCCGTAATGCCGGGTAACTTTATATCCTGCCTCCAGGAACCTCTTTTTAATTCCCGGAATATGGGACGTTCCTACAAAAGCAATAACCTGGCCTTTTTCAAAAAAACCCTTCATTCTGGCAAACATGACCGGATCCCGGTTCTCGACAATAGATGGGCAGCGGGAAGGAAATTCACTGATTACGGCCATTATGGCTTCTATGTCTCCCTGCAGATAAAGCCGGGCATGGGATTTGGCCCATGCTTCCCATTGGTCGATTTTTTTAAAAAAATTGGTGAAACGTTCCAGAGGAATACCTTCCATCCCGGCGATTTGCTCCTCGATGGTCTCGAGGAAGATAATCTCCTTCCTAAGGCTGGTGGCAATGTTGAAGGCTTCCAGATCCACTGAATGTTTCCACCCCCTCTCCTTTAAAAAATTAGACCAGATATGGAAGAAAGCCATCCAGGGACGAAGGTTTTGAAAATGGGCGTGCAAGTGATTTTGAACCTTGGCAGCAAAAGGAAGAATCAAGGGAAAGGAGTCAGACTCCCTGAAGAGCGAGCCGGCGCTCTTCTTGATTTTTTCGATCGTTTGGGCATCCAGGGCTTCTATAAGCGCGGTCGCTCCTCCGGCCTGGGAGCCATTTTCGATGACCTGATTCATGCTTTGTTCATCCAGAGGGCCCTCGAATAAAACAACCTTTGCTTTCCGGATATAATGAAGTAAGGATTTTTTTAGACTGTAGGGGAAAAAATGGGCTGTTCCGGCTAAATATCCCCCTTTCCCATCGCGTTCAACTTTCCAGATCGTTTTGAGTTCTTTTACGGAAGAAAAAAATGACAACATCTCTTTTAGGTTCATAACCTGGCCCCCAGGGCTCTGATCCAGGAAAAAGGTCCTGGAGGTTTGCTGACCAATTGCCCGGATTCATACTTCAGGAAGGGGAATCCCCCCCATTTCCTTTTAAACCTTCTGATGCCTTCGTTTACGCCCAGCCCCAGATGAATATAGCTCTTATGGTTTTCTTTGGCCAGGTTGATCATTTCGTAAAATAGCGCATCGGAGGCATGGGCCACGTAATTTGTCCTGGAAAAACAACCCACCACATACGTGGCGAATTCTTCCGCCCCCAGTTCGATCACGTAATAGGCGGATAATTTTTTTTGCTTGTCCCGGGCGTTGAGGACGAAGGAAGTTTTCGAATAAGACACATAACCCGGCATTTGTGAAAACAATTCCTTTACCCGGAGAGGGGGGCTCTCCCTTTCCAAGAAATCCCGGGTCAGAGTAACATGTTCTTCAGAAAATTGACGGGATTTTTCGATGGTTAAAGCTTCTGAGGCCTTCTTAACGATTCGCATTAACCCTTTTTCTACCTCATGGTTGCGCATCTCCAGCTTATAGTATTCATCCCCTTCCCTTTGCCGGGCCGATTGCAGAATAGAATTAGGAATCTCGGGGGCGACAAACCAGGTATAAGTCGGGTTGAATTTTTTTATGGTTTCCTTCAGGGCGGTGGCAAAAATTTCGGGCCGGCAATCACGGTTCAGAGGATATCCCACAAAAATGAGCCAGTCATCTTTGGCAAAAATAACATAATCCCCTATTAGATAGGGCTCTCCTTTGGAAACCCCCACCATTAAATTGGGTACGTGTTCGGGCACGTAGGCTTGGCGCAATATGTATTCTTCTTGCGCTTGGGAAATCATTTTTCCTTTCCGACCTCCTTGTAATCTACCCCTTTCCCTATTAAATTACAAGGAACTCGGAGTGAGGGGGGTAGGGTTGGGGAATGGTGACAAAGTCTTTTTTTCTGGCACCCCTTCACTTCCGCCGTTGCAGCCACTCCATATGTTTTTTGCGCTCTCTTTTTGCGGAGGAAAAGTGGGGGAGAGGAAGAGGGGTTGATCCGGCCGTTTGGCCGGCGCGCAACGCCTCCCCGCCGGGTCCTGACCATCATTCTGAAATCATGAACGAAAATGAAAAGTGAAGGGGGGCACGGTCCCTTTTTCCGTTGACATCCTTTTGCAAAGGGATATATATTTTTCATCTCCCGAGGATGGCCAGGAAAGGGGAGGCTTTTTATGATCCGGGTCATGAACAAAAAGGCTCGGATCGGGTATCATTTAAGACGTCGAGAGGGAGAAGTTTATAATTTATAAAGAGGAGGTGAAAAAGGGGAGCCATGTATCAAGTAACTGTCGATAAAGATAAATGTGATGGGAAAGGAGAATGCGTAGATACCTGTCCGGCCAACGTGTTCGAGATCAAAGACGGCAAGTCCGATCCCGTCAATATGGATGAATGCCTGGGCTGCGAAAGTTGCGTTGAGGTATGCCCTACGGGTGCCATAACTGTAAAGGAAGTGTAATTTTCCCCACCAGCCTGAAGAGGGGCAATTCTGGGAGAAAAATAGAAAAGCGATGGAAGGCGTTAAATCCTTTCATCGCTTTTCTATTAAAAGCGCTCCCTCTTTTTTTCTTTCACCGAAACGCCTTTCTGGAGAAGACCTGGTCTGTTCACCAATAATTGGTTTGACATGCGCCTTTCCTTTCTTTAAAATCTGGCCAGAGATATGGAAGAAAATTCTTTACAAAGAACCCTGGAAAAAGTTGCTCAAACATCGTTCTTTAGCGGGCATTCCATAAAGGTTTTAAAGGATGGTGTTTCCGCTTTCGAAGTAGTATTCCGGGCGGTGCAAGAAGCAGAACACATGATCTGCCTGGAATTCTACATTTTCCGGGATGATGAGACCGGTTGGGGATTGGCGGAATTGCTGGCCCGGAAAAGCCGGGAAGGAGTACGGGTCTACCTGATTTATGATCATTTTGGGTCTATCTCAACGTCGGAGCGGTTCTGGAAGTTTTTAAAGTCCGCGGGAGTGGAAATTCGCTCCTTCCATCCTCTTCGCTTAATGAACCTCAATCTTTATTTCCACCGGGACCATCGAAAGCTGGTGGTAGTGGACGACCAGATGGCTTTTACGGGGGGGTTGAATGTAGGCGATGAATACTATGGATTCAGGCGAAAAAAACTCGCCGGATGGAGGGATACGGGTGTCAAGGTCCAGGGCCCTATCGCTGGAGCCATGCTCAAAGCGTTCCTGGAAAGCTGGAAAGAGTGTGAAGGGGTAAAAATTGAAACCTTACCAAGGGGTGTGGGTCGGGAAGAAGATCAAGGTATAAACGTGCTTCCATTGTTCTCTTCATCCCGGAAGAGCATGCGGTCCCTTCGGCAGTTGCTCCAGTTCAGCGTCCATGCTGCCCAGAAGTCCATTCACCTCACCATGGCTTACTTCATCCCTACCAGGAAGTTTCTCAAGGTCCTTTTAAAGGCGGCCCGCAGGGGTGTGGACGTGAAGATTATTTTGCCCGGCCAGACTGACTTGCGTGTGGTCGCCTATGTGAGCCGCACTTACTACAAAACCTTGTTGCGGGAGGGAGTGCAGATCTATCATTACCAGCCCCGGGTGCTTCACGCCAAGACAATGGTATTTGACGGGCACTGGACCATTGTTGGCTCGGCCAATTTGGATTCCCGCTCCCTCAATTACAATTATGAATGTGGTGTCGGGATCCTGGACCGGGAGCTGGGAAACGATATGGAAGAAATATTCCGGCAGGACTTACTCGAGTGCACGCCCATAACCGAGGCGGATCAATCCGCCTGGCCTCTCCACGAAAGGGCTTTGGGGACTTTTTTCTCCTGGTTCCGTTCCTATTTGTAAAAAATTTGTTTTGATAAACCGAAGTTATGCGCGAATTTCTAAAAACATCGGTAGGCCCAGTCCCACCTGAGGTGGAAAACTTAATAACCTAATTGTCCGGGGATCAACCGGTAAAAAAGAAATTCCCTGAGGGGATAAATAAAGGAGGGACAGCAAATGGCCCGAGGCTACAACGGAAAGATTTTGCGGGTGGATTTGACATCAGGCGAAATAAAAGTAGAAGAGCCCAGCGAGGTCATCTATCGCACTTATATGGGGGGCGGAGGTTTGGCATCCTATTATTTGTTGCGGGAACTTCCGCCAGGCATCGATCCGCTTGGACCGGAAAATATTCTCATCTTCGCCTCCAGCGTCATCACGGGCGCACCGGTCTCCGGAATGGTGCGTTATACGGTGGCGGCCAAATCTCCTTTGACGGGGGGATATGGCGAGGCGGAAGCCGGGGGCTTTTTCGGCCCGGAATTAAAATTTGCCGGTTTTGACGCGGTAATCATTAACGGGAAAGCTCCTAAACCATCTTATCTATGGATCCACGATGGAGAGGCGGAAATTCGGTCGGCCGCAGAGATATGGGGGCTGGAGACAGGGCCGGCTCAGGAAAAAATTCGTCAAGAATTGGGAGATGCCCGAATCCGGGTGGCTCAGGCTGGCCCGGCCGGAGAAAAGCTGGTTCGCTTTGCTTGCGTAATCAACGAACTGAAACATGCCAATGGCCGGACGGGTATGGGAGCGGTCATGGGTTCCAAGAACCTAAGGGCCATCGCCGCCCGCGGGAAGGAAAGACTGGAATTTCATGATCCGGAAAAAATGAAAGAACTGGCCAAATTGCAGGCGGAACTCATCAGCCAGTGGGGCCCGAATAAAGTGATGCGCAAGCTGGGAACACCCAACCTGGTAATGGCTTTGAATACCCAGGGCATTCTGCCAACCAAAAACTTTCATACCGGCGTTTTCGCAGGCGCAGAAAAGATCAGTGGTGAACGGATGGCCGAAACGATCCTGAAAAGTGAGGAAGGATGTTATGCGTGCTCCGTTCGCTGTAAGCGGGCGGTGGAAGTTCCGGAGGGCCCCTATGCCACCTCCAGCGAATATGGAGGACCGGAGTATGAGACCCTGAGTTCGCTCGGTTCCCTTCTGTGCATTGATGACCTGGCCGCTATTTCCAAGGGGAATGAGCTATGCAACCGCTATGGTCTGGACACCATTTCCGCGGGCGTGGCCATCGGGTTTGCCATGGAGTGTTATGAAAATGGCCTTCTCACCAAAGCC
>JAURYC010000357.1 GCA_030654105.1 Deltaproteobacteria bacterium | reverse complement strand
AGTTTGGAAGATAAGGCTTAATCTATCGCACCTGGCCAAGAACTTCCATTCTTTAGAGCCAACGACTAAGGAGCAGATCCGCAGGGGTGAAAGCAAGAAATTGAAATTGGAAGCCAGAATGGAAGAAGCGAAGGCTTCCCGCTTTACACCAGAAAGGATTCGCCTCCTGCGCAAAAAACTTGGGATTTCGCAGAAAGACCTGGGCATTCTCGCAGGGGTAAGCCTGAGCGCTGTGGCTTCATGGGAAAAAGGGAAATTTCACCCAAATTTAAATAAAAAAGCGACTCTCGTGGCCATACGGAAACTCAGGAAGAGGGAGGTGAAAAAAATCCTGGCTTCCAAGCGCATAGAAACGAAAAATAAATCTCCTCGAGCAAGAAAAACAAAAAAAGCCAAAGGGAAGGGGGGTAGGTGATAATTATTCTTTTTTTATAATGAAGAAAGGAGGTCCAAAATGAAGAAAATCTATTTGATCATCATGGTGGGAGTCTTTGTCTTATCCCTAACTACTGGTGTTTTTGCCCAGGGAACTTTGGAGAAAATCTCCAAATCAGGGGAGTTTGTAGTCGGAGTGCGGGATGGGGCTATTCCCTTCGCCTTCATCAGCAAGGATAACGAAAATGTTGGCTTTAGCGTAGATATGGCCAGAGAATTCCATAAAGGCTTGGAAAAGCAGCTGGGAAAGCCGCTCAAACTTACCTGGAAAACAACCAACCCCAAAACCCGTATCCCTCTTGTGGCCAACGGGACAATTGATATTGAATGCGGTTCCACCACCCATACCGTCGACCGGGAAGAAACAGTGGATTTTACTATCACTGTGTTCATCACGGGCACGCAGCTTTTAGTCAAAAAGGGGAGCGGCATAAAGAACGATAAGGACCTTCCTGGTAAAAAAGTGGGAGCTGCTCAGGGTTCGACGAATGAAAAAGCTATCCGGGATCTTAATGAAAAAGGGGTCATCAAGCCGCCAGCCAATATTGTTGTTTATCAAGAGCATTCCCAAGGATTCCTGGCCCTGCAAAGGGGGATTCTGGATGCCTATTGCACGGATGGCATTTTGTTGGCCGGATTGAAGGCCAAAGCCCCGAAGCCCGAAGAGTTTGAAGTGGTGGGAGATTTAATTACTTATGATCCTTACGCTTATATTGTTAGGGAGAATGACTCCAACTTTCGTGACTTTATCAACATCCAAATCATCAATATGATCAAAGATGGCAGGTTCTTAAAAAATTACGAAAAATGGTTCGGTCCGAAGGGGACGGTTCCTTATCCCATGAGTGAGGAATTCAAAATCTTATTGAAGTTGCAAGCCTGGCCGTAAACTGGAGCCAAGAAAAAAAGAGCCAAAGAAAGAATTTTCTCCCTTCTTTCTTTGGCTTTTTTTACTCCTACGAGGTTCCTGGGGATGATCGCATATGAATTTCGATGGTCTGTTCTATGGCAGCAACCCTACGGGAGCTGGATGCTCGAAGGCATATGGACAACCATCCAGCTCGGCTTCATCTCCTGGGTTTTAGCTCTTTCCATTGGGATCGTGATTGGGACTTGCCGGGTTACCCCGTGGAAACCTCTGCGCGCCTGCGCAACAGCCTATACCGAGTTTTTCAGGGATATCCCTTTACTGGTTCAACTCTTTTTTTGGTATTTCGCCGCTCCCAGGATTCTTCCGGCATCGCTGGAACAATATTTTTACCGAGAGGTGGCCAATGTTGAATTTTGGATCGTGGTGATCGCTCTCTCCATTTACACTTCTTCCCGAGTGGCTGAACAAATTCGTTCCGGCTTGCAATCCATTCCAGTGGACCAATTTCATGCCGCCCTGAGCACAGGACTCACTTACTTTCAGATGTATCGGTATGTCACCATTCCCTTGGCCATCCGAATTATGATCCCCCCCTTGACCACAGAATTTCTCACCACGTTCAAAAACACCTCTCTGGCCATGACAGTGGGGGTTCTGGAAGCGACTTTTATGAGCCAGCAGATCGAAGCTTATACTTTTCGCGGCCTCGAAGCGACTACCGCTGCTTGCCTGGTTTATCTGGCCATCACCATGATCGTTATCCTGTTCATGGGTTTAGTGGAAAAGAGGTTATCCATTCCCGGATTCATTGCCCGTAATCGTTAAGGAAACCATGGCTTTTTTCGATTGGAAAGTAATTGTCGAAAACCTGCCCTTTCTCATGCGGGGCTTACTTACCACCTTTCAACTGGCTGTAATCGCCATAGGTGGCGGGGTAATCCTCGGTGTTTTGGTGGGGATGGGGCGATTGAGTAGACGAAAATACGTCTATTACCCGGCCACTGTTTTCGTCAATTTTTTAAGGAGTATCCCGCTCATTCTGGTAATATTCTGGTTTTATTTCCTGGTGCCAATCCTGGCTGGGAGGCCATTGGGAGATTTTGTTTCTGCCTCTATAGCCTTTATTATATTCGAAGCATCTTATTTCGCCGAGATTATCCGGGCGGGTATTCAATCGATCCCCAAAGGACAGATGCAAGCAGCTTATTCCACCGGTTTAAACTATCGCAAAACGATGGGCTACGTTATCATTCCCCAAGCGTTGAAGAATATGGTTCCCTCTCTATTAACCCAATCGGTCATCATTTTTCAGGATACCTCGTTGGCGTACGTGATCGGCTTGAAGGAATTTTTGCGATCGGCCACCATTGTAGATGCCCGGGAAGTCAGAAGTCTGGAATTGTATACCTTTGTGGGGATCGTATATTTTCTTATTTGTTATACCATGAGCTTATTAACGAAGAGGTGGGAAGCAAAGAAGGAATCAGCGAAATGATTGAAATTGTCAATCTGAGTAAATGGTTTGGAAAATTTAGAGTGTTGGACAACATCAACGAGGTAATTCGCCGCAGCCAGGTAGTGGTAGTCTGCGGGCCTTCTGGGTCGGGCAAGAGCACTCTTTGCAAATGCCTAAACGGTTTGGAAGAATTCCAGGAAGGAGATGTCATCATAGATGGTATATCCTTAAAAAACCCTGCCACAGACCTGATAAAATTGCGGCAAAGAATCGGCATGGTTTTTCAACGATTCGAGCTTTATCCGCATATGAGCGCCTTAGAGAATATTACTCTGGCTCCTATGAAGGTTAAAAAATTGACTCGCGGGGAGGCGGAGAAAAAGGCAATGGCTCTTCTGGAAAGAGTAGGAATCCCGGAACAAGCCAATAAATATCCTGGAAATCTATCCGGGGGGCAACAGCAAAGGGTGGCCATTGCCCGGGCCCTGGCTATGGAACCCGAGATTATGCTTTTTGACGAACCGACCAGTGCTTTGGATCCCGAGATGATTAAGGAAGTTCTGGATGTCATGATCGCCCTGGCCAAGTCCGGCATGACCATGATTGTGGTGACTCACGAGATGGGTTTTGCCAAAGAAGTGGCTGATGAAATTATTTTTATGGACCAAGGCCGAATTATCGAGAGGGCTACAGATAAAAATTTCTTCGCCAATCCCCAGACTGAGCGAGCCAAAGAATTTCTGAATAAAATTTTGATTTAACAGGATATTAAAATTTTTGCGAAACTTCCAGTAATTTCGAGATTTATCTTGTAATACTTTAATATTATAAATAATTTAAGAGTATAGGAATTTCCTTAATGGACACGGATGAACACAGATTATTAGGATATTAAATGCAAAAAAATAAATATCTGTGAATATCTGTGGAAATCTGTGTCCAAATTAATTTATTTGATATTAAAACATGAGAGAAAAAATAATTGGAATTCTGGGTGGTATGGGTCCGGAAGCAACGCTCTTGATGTTTGCTAAAATTTTGGAACACACGCCAGCATCTAAGGATCAGGAACACCTCAGGGTGATCATCGATAATAATCCCAAAATTCCTGAGAGATTGCCAGCAATCCTTGGTGTGGGAGAAAACCCCGTCCCCATGATGGTGGAAAGCGGCAGGTCTTTAATAAGGGCTGGAGCTGATTTTATCCCGCGCCGCAATTGAAGAGGCGGGGTCGCAAGCCCTTTAAACTTCCAATCGATTTTAGCTTTCTTAACGGTTTACATTTTTAAAAACCTCACATGAATATTTATTTTAAAGTTTACATAATATATCTTATCAGACGTTTTAATTAGTTAAACGAGTTTCTGAAGTATTCGAAGCAGCATCGCTTTTCACTGCTTTTCGGGGCAAAAGAAAGGATTAACGGGAGAACTTACGAATGGCCCTGCGGAACCCTTCCATGGCGCCTTCGATGACTCGATCTTCGACGCAATAAGCGAGACGGAAATATCCTGGCGTTCCAAAGCCCGTTCCCGGAACAGCCAGGATATTTTCCTGTAAAAGAGTGTTCACGAACAAAACATCATCGGGGATGGGAGATTTAGGGAAAAGGTAAAAGGCCCCTTCGGGCTTGATGAATGAATACCCAGCCTCAGCAAGGCCGCGGCATAGATTATCGCGCTTCCGTTGGTACTCGGACACATCTACCTGAACCCCCTGCAACTTGGAAATAATATGCTGCATGAGGGCTGGAGCGTTTACAAACCCCAGGATCCGGTTGCAGAAAGTTAACCCGTCGACCACCTGTTTCCAGTTTTCCATCCTGGGGTTCACAACCACATACCCGATCCGCTCGCCGGGTAACGAAAGGTCTTTGGAGTAAGAAGTTATGACCATGCTATACGGGTAAGCCTGGAAGACACTGGGAACCCTTGCCCCGTCGTAAACCAGCTTGCTGTAGGGTTCATCGGAAAGCAGGTAAATGGTTTGGCCACTTCTTTTTTTAACATTTTCAAATAATTTACCCAAATTTTTTAAACTGGATTCATCGTAAATTCGACCCGAAGGGTTATTGGGCGAATTGATGATGATCGCTTTCGTCCTCGGAGTCACCCCAGCTTCGATCGCCCCAATATCCAAAGTAAAATCTTCGTTATTTTTAATTAACTGTCCGATTCCATTATGATTATCAATATAAAATAAGTATTCAACAAAATAGGGGGATAGAACCAAGACTTCATCTCCCGGGTCCAGGATGGTCTTTAATGCCACGTTGAGGCCGCCTCCGGCCCCGCAGGTCATGATAACCTGCTCCCAGGTTATTTTCATCCCGTGATCCTTCGATAAGGAATTCGCCACTGCTTGCCGGGTTTCTCGTAATCCGGCATTGGGCATGTAAGCGTGCTTTCCAGGCCGCTCATCGCTTATGACCCCAAGGATGGCCTTCCTGACCTCATCCGGGGGCTCTAAATTCGGGTTTCCGAGGCTGAAATCAAAAACCTTGTCCGCCCCCAATTTACTTTTAAGTTCCAGCCCCTGCTCGAACATCTTGCGAATCCAAGACGCTCGTTCCATGTAATCCCTAATTTTGACCGCAATGGACATAAGTCCTCCTGTTTATAAAATGGGTAGTATGTCTTTTAGCACTCGAAGGGTAAGGGTCATTTCTTCCCGGGTACCGATGGTCATGCGCACTCCATCCCTCAGACCTTCTGCATCGTAATAACGGGTTAAAACTTTGCGGTTAAAAAGGGCTTCATAGAATTTTACTCCCCTCCCCTTCTGAGGCGGTTGGGGAAAAATAAAATTCGCCTGGGAAGGGATAATGCGATACCCAAGGGCAACCGCTTCTTTGCTAATCCAGTCCCGAGTCTCGATAATCTGCTGAATATTTTTCCGGAAATATTCCTGGTCATCGAGCGCAGCGACTGCTAAGGCCTGGGTCAGGCGGGTCACATTGAAGGGGTCTTTGACTTTGAACATCTCCTGGATCAATTCCTCGTTTCCGATGGCATATCCCAACCGCATCCCGGCCAGGGAATAGGACTTGGAAAGGGTCCGCACGACGATCACGTTCTTAAACTTCCGGATGAGCTCTAAGGAATTTTCCCGGGAAAACTCGGCATAAGCTTCGTCGACTACGAAAACTCCTTTCACTTTTTTGGCGAGTTCCGTGACCAGGGAAGTTGGGTACCCAAAACCAACCGGCGAATTGGGGTTAGCCAGGAAAAAGACTCTTGCGTTTGCTGGCGGGTCCGGTGGCCGTTCGTAAGGCTCAACCACGGAGATAGGGATGACTTGGCCCCCATGAATAATTCCCAGGACTTTATAGAGCGGAAAAGTGGGCTCATAGAACCCAATGGCCACTCCGGGCTGGGCAAAGGTCCGGACGATAATATTCAGAATATCATCGGAACCATTGCCGCAGATAATCTGGTTGGCCGAAAAACCATACAGGGAACCCAGTTTCTCCCGAAGCTCCAGACTCGCCGGATCCGGATATAGACGTAAATCTTCGTAAGCGAGGTTCTGGAGGATTTCTTGTACTTTTCGCGAGGGGGGAAAAGGATTTTCATTACTATTTAATTTAATGAAATTCTCCCCGGGAGCCGGCTGAAAACCGGGAACATAGCCCTTCATAGCCGCGATACAATTTCTGACATAGTTCATAATTTTTTCACGCTCTCTTTTCACCCCATGAAACGAGTAGGTAAGTAAAGAGCAATCTGGGGAAATAAAAATAATAAAAAGGCGCAGACCACAAGCCCGATTAAAAAGGGATATACGCCTTTATAAATCACTCCGAAGGGTACTTTGGTGATATTTTTCACCACGAAGACATTGATGGCCACGGGAGGAATCACCACCCCAATCATTACCGTGATCCCGATGATCACCCCAAACCATATCGGATCGAAGCCCAGCTTGATGATGACCGGGTAAAAGATCGGGGTGGCCAGGATCATGAACGCCAGGTCGTCGATGAAAGATCCTCCCAATAAATAAATCAGGGCAATGATAATCATGGTCAGGTTGGGGGAAAATTGCAGTTGAATGATCCAATCCGCCGCCAGCATCGGAATTTTGGTCACAGCGAGAAAATGGCCCAGGATGGTAGAGCCGGCGATAAGCATCAGGACCATGCAGGCAGTGCGCAAAGATTCACCGACGGATTTAATGAATCCTTTATAAGAGAGGTCTTTTTTGGCCAGCGCGAGAAGGAGAACGGCAAAGGTTCCCACACTGCCGGCCTCCGTGGGGGTAAAAAAACCTTTCATCAACCCCCCAACCACCAGCAAAAAAATGATCCCTACCCACAGGACATCCGGGAGGGAAACGATCCGCTCTTTCCAACGCGTTTTTTGGCCTCGGGGCCCCAGCGCAGGGTTGATCCTGCACCAGCCGTAGATGATCAGGACAAAAAACAGGGCGATAATCAACGCCGGAATCAAACCGGCCAGAAATAACTTGCCGATGGATTGCTCGGTAATGATCCCGAATACAATTAAAGTAACACTGGGAGGCATGAGGATCCCCAGGGTCCCGACGGTGGCCACGATTCCGGTCGATAATTTCTTGCTGTACCCATAACGATCCATCTCCGGAACCGCCACGCTGGCGAAGGTGGCAGCTGTGGCTGGGGATGACCCGCAGATCGCCTTGAAAGCGGTTGCCCCTCCTACAGTGGCCATGGCCAGCCCTCCGGGGATGTGGCCGACGAATTTATAGGCAGTATCATAAAGCCGCTTGGCGATCCCGGCGTTGAAGGCAATTTGACCCATGAAAATGAATAAGGGGATGACAGTGAAGCCGTACGAGGAGAATACGTCAAAAATATCCTTGGCCAACAGGTTTAAGGCGGCTTTGGTGGATACTATATAACTGAATCCCACAAAGCCCACCAGAGCCATGGCGAAACCTAACTCTATGCCTGTGAAAAATAAAGCAAGGACTAAGATTAATCCGATGATCCCGGCGACGACTTCATTCATACTGGCCCCTGAGAATCTTCAGGATATCCCCTACCAAGACCAGGGCTTGGATAAAGCAGCAACCCCCGATTCCATACACAATTGGGTAAAAGGGCATTTGCAAAGTGGAAGAAACTTCTCCAGACTTAAAGAGGTCTGTACCCATGAGGGTTAAATTCCAACCGATCATTAGAAACAACCCAATCCCCAGACACCGGGTGGTTATATGGACTCTTTTGCGTACGGGTAAGGAGAACTTTTGCACAAAGAAATCTACGTAGATATGCCCCCGCACCCAGGAAGTAAAAGGAACGGAAAAGCCAATAACTACCGCCCCGGCAAAAGCCACGAGTTCAAAAATGCCAACGATGGATCTCCCCAGAGGGCGTAAGATTACATCCGCAACCGTGATCAACATCATCAATGTGAGAGTGACGCCGGCAATTACGTTGGTCCATTTGCAGATTTGATAGATGAATCCAAACCTTCCTCCCATCCTTTTCCTTTCTGTCCCTTAAAAACCTCTAAAACTCTCCCCTCCCTCGGCGGGAGGGGATGAAGGGGAGGGGGAACCAAATCGACTCACCCCCACTCTCCCCTCCCCCATCGATGGGGAGGGTTAAAAATAATTATTTCAGTTTCTCCAGGCAAAATTTCAGCGCCTCTTCCCCTGGCAAATTCTTGGCCTTCATGCTGCTTACGTAATCATCGAGAATCGGCCTGGCCGCCTTGGCCCACCTTTGGTTCTCTTGCGGGGAAAGAGAAATGATCTTGTTGCCCAGTTTCAACGTAAACTCCCTTCCTGCCTTGTCTATCTCATCCCACAGTTTCCCGGTTTTTTCAATCCATTCCTTATTGACTTGTTCGATGATCTTCTGAATTTCCGGAGGCAGGGCATTCCATTTTTCTTTATTCATGGCCACGAAAAAAGCTGTACTGTAGGCGGAACCAAAACTTTCCGTGGTGAACTTTACCACCTCTCCCCATTTCCACCCCTGTAATGATTCTTGCGGAGCCATGGACCCTTCCACCATCCCTCTCTTCAAAGCATCATATGTTTCCGGCATAGGCATGGCCACAGGGGTCCCTCCGAGGGCGGCAACTACTTTGGCGCTCAATCCCGTGGAGCGGATCCTCATTCCTTTGAGATCTTCGAGCTTGTGCACATCCTTTTTCATATGCAAGATCCCCGGTCCATGGGCATGCAGGTAAAGGATCTTCACCTCCTCAAATTCTTTCGGCTGGAAATGTTGATAATATTGATTGACCAAGCCGGTTGCCGCCACTCCACTCTTATACCCAAGAGGCAAATCAATTACTTCCGTTAAAGGGAACTTTCCTCTGGTATAGCCGAGGACGGACATGCCGATATCGGAAATCCCTTTGACCACGCCGTCGTAGCACTTATCGGCAGGAGTCAGCGTGCCCCCGGGGAACAAAGTAATCTTCACTCTTCCCTGGGTCCTTTTTTCGATTTCTTTTGCCCATTCGCCGGCCAGGACTGTATTTTTATGGGGTGCCGGGAAGAAGATCGAATAAGAAAGTTCAGTGGGCTTCGTTTGGGCCGCTGCCCCAGGAAGGGAAAATAATAATCCCGCCCCGACCCCTAACATAAATACCCACATAAAAATTAGT
>JAURYC010000356.1 GCA_030654105.1 Deltaproteobacteria bacterium | reverse complement strand
ATGGGAGGACCATCTTAAGATTTTTGAGGGGGAGTTTTTTCTTCTGGTGGGGTCCCTTCCTTTTTAGGCGTGATGTCAACGGCATCGGGTTCGTGCAGGCCCTTCTTGAAATTGCGGATGGAAAGCCCCAGCCCCCGGCTGATCTCGGGAATCTTCCGCCCCCCGAAAAATAACAAAACGATGGCGAGAATAATTACCAGCTCTGTCAAACCTAAACCAAACACGCAAATCCCTCTATAAAGTCTATATCGTTAAACCCGTTAGATCCATTGCGGCCGTTAGTTCCGTTAATTCGTTGAACGTTCTAAACGATCTAACGGTCTTAACGAATCTACCATATTCCTCCCTGAAAGTCACATACAAATCCATTTCCATTTCTTTCCCAGGGCCACATCATTTAATTTTTTTTGCAAGGGGAAGTGAAGGATGGCCTTCCACCGCCAATAAACGATTTCTCCTGTCTTATTTCATTTCAAGTCCATATGGAGTTTATTTAGGCTGTCTTTTTTATGCTATATTTAAAAAACCTTACCATAAGGGAAGAAGGGTATGGACAACCGGGAAGAAAACCTGCTGAAGAAATCTAAAATCCTGCAAGTCGTTTATCGCCTGGCCCAAAAACGTAAGGAAAAAGTTTATCTGGTGGGAGGAGCTGTCCGCGATCTTCTGCTCCAAAAACCCTCCGGTAAAGATTTTGATTTTGTGACTGCCGGAAAAACCAGGGACCTGGCCAAAGAAGTGGCCGTGGAAGCGGGAGGGCATGTTTTTCCTCTGGATCAATCTTTAGGAACCTGGCGAGTGGTCATCCAAAAAAGAAAGAAGAAAAGCGAATTAGATTTTTCTACGATGCTGGGTCGGGATATTATGGATGACCTTAAGCAAAGAGATTTCACCATCAACTCCATGGCTTTCGCTCTGCAGAACTTCTTCCAAGCGGAGCCTCCCTCCCTGCTTGATCCTATGAATGGCCTTGCTGACCTCCGCCAAAAGGTCCTCCGGGCCAACTCGGAAGAATCTCTGCGCCAGGATCCTTTGAGAATGCTCAGAGCTTTCCGTTTTGCCTCCACCCTCGGTTTACAGCTTGATCCTGAAACCTTACGGTTGATCCAGAAGAACAAAGATCAAATTCTCCACTCGGCCGGAGAAAGGATTCGGAGCGAATTCTTTGCGGCTTTGGCTGAAAACCAGGCTGACCGTTTTCTCCGCGATCTTTACCATTCAGGGCTTCTTGAGAAAATTTTCCCTGAGGTTCAAGCGTGGGAGAACCTGGACCAGGGAGTCTATCATGACTTTCCCCTTCTGGAGCATGCCTTCAGGACGGTCAAGGCGGCGGAGTGGATCTTGGCCCATCTCCAAGATCTTTATCCCGCCGTGGCAATTTCCCTCGAACATTATTTTTCCCAGATGGTCGAAGAAGGGATAACCAGAAAAGCTCTCTTCAAGTTTGCCGCTTTTATCCACGATTCCGGCAAACCAAGTACCCGTAGTTTCGATCCAGATACCCAATCCATCCGGTTCCTCGACCACGATCAGCAAGGCCAGAAGATCAATGCCTTGATCGGCCGGAGAATGAAGCTCAGTAAAAAATCGATTCGCATCCTATCCGAGCTGACCCGCCAACACATGCGGCTCTTGAGTCTGGCCAGAACCAAGGAGGTGACTCCTCGGGCCCAATACCGCTTTTTCCGGGATTTAGGCCAGGAAGGGATAGCGGCAAGCCTCTTGGCCTTGGCCGACAAACTGGCTGCGAAAAAGTTTGACCTCCATTGGCCTCTGGGGGAAGATCTTCCCGATGACTTGGCCAGAATCAAAGAAGTGGCCGAAAAACTTTTACGCTATTATTATGAAGATTTTGCCCTTAAAACCCAGAAACCGTTACTCAACGGAAGGGAGATCATGGAAGCCTTCGGGTTACCCCAGGGTAAAGGAGTAGGAAACTTTTTAGCTAAACTACGAGAAGCGGAGATCGCTGGCCTTGTTCATACCCGGGAGGAGGCTTTAGAATTTTTAAAAAATATTGACAGATCAAGGCTATTTGGTTAATATATAAGTAATCTTTTGGGCAAGCGGGCGTAATTCAGGGGTAGAATGCAAGCTTCCCAAGCTTGACGTCGCCAGTTCGAATCTGGTCGCCCGCTCCAAAGGTAAAGAAAAAAAATTATATCTAAAGAGTCATGACCTACGGTTAGCTAAAAGAGGCGTTTTTCATGAAGTCTGCTTCAAAAAAGTGGGCTCGCGGGCCCATTTTTTTTGCAGAAAAAGGGAAGATTTTAGTGAAATTTGATCAACTTCTTCAAGAGGTGCGCCAGGTTGTCGACCCTATCCTTCAGTCCCAAGGTATGGAGTTGGTCGACCTGGAATATCAGAGGGAATCTCCGGGGTGGGTATTACGGATCTATATCGACCGCGAGGGAGGAATCACCGTGGAAGATTGCACCGAGTTAAGTGGTGAGCTCGGTGCGATCCTGGAGGTCCGGGACCTGATTGCTAACCCGTATACTTTGGAGGTATCCTCCCCCGGCCTCACTCGACCGCTAAAAAAGCCCGAAGATTATAATAAGTATCGAAACCGTCTGGTAAAAATCAAAACGTTTGAACCCATAGAAGGCCAGAAAAATTTCAAGGGCGTCCTCCAAGGCTTGGAGGATGGGAAGGTACACATGCAAGCGGAAGGACGAATCTTGGAGATTCCTCTCCGGGACATCGCCAAGGCCAACCTGGAAATCGAATTTTAGTAAAGGGGATGAAGAAATGATTTCGGACTTAAGTCGCATCATCGACCAGGTGGGGAAGGATAAAGGGATTGACAAAACGATCTTGATTGATGCCTTAGAGCAGGCGTTGCTCGCGGCCGCCAGGAAGAAATATGGTCCCAAGCAGGAGATCGAGGCCAAGTATAACGAAGAGGCCGGAGAGCTTGAACTTTTCCAGTTCAAGACCGTGGTGAAAGACGTAAAAAACCCTCCCGCGGAGATCTCTTTGAAAGAGGCCAAAGAACTGGATGCCGATGTAGAAATTGGGGATAGCCTGGGCACAAAGATTGATATTGCGGAATTTGGGAGGATTGCTGCCCAGACTGCCAAACAGGTGATCATCCAGCGGGTTAAGGATGCTGAGCGCGAGAATATCTTTGAAGATTTCAAAGATCGCAAGGGAGAAGTGATCTCTGGGACCGTCCAGCGTTTCGAGAAAGGGTCGATTATTGTCAACCTTGGACGGGCAGAAGCCGTGATTCCCCAGCAAGAGTTAGTTCCCCGCGAAACCTATAAACCAGGGGATCGCATTCGAGCTTATGTTCTGGATGTGCGCAAGACTCCCAAAGGGCCCCAGATCATCCTTTCCCGCAGCAATCCGAACTTTTTAACCAAGCTCTTCGAACTGGAAGTGCCCGAGGTCTCTGAAGGCATCGTGAAGATCCTCAATGCCGCCCGGGAACCAGGAGGCCGAACAAAAATTGCCGTCTACTCTCAAGATTCCGATGTGGATCCAGTGGGCGCCTGTGTGGGAATGAAAGGATCCAGGGTTCGGGCGGTGGTCCAAGAGCTCCGCGGAGAAAAGATCGACATCATCCCCTGGAGTGATGACTCGGCAAGCTTCGTTTGCAATGCGTTGGCCCCAGCGGAGATTTCCAAGGTGATCATCCACCAAGACGCCAAGTCCATGGAAGTAATTGTCGAAGATGACCAGCTTTCTTTGGCGATCGGCCGGCGGGGGCAAAACGTCAGGTTGGCGGCCAAACTCACCGGCTGGAAGATCGATATCCGCAGCGAACCCAAGGCGGAAAAAGTTGTTCCCGAACTTGATCAAATCGCTTCGCGGGGGATGGATCCGGTAGATCGCGTTGCCGGCGTTGGAGAAAAGACGGCCCAACTACTCAACGCCGCCGGTTACTTAACCGTCGCGGATATTTGTCAGGCCACCCCCGAACAGCTTTCCAAGATCGAGGGCATAGGCTTGAAGAAAGCGGGGAAATTGATCGATGCGGCCAAGGCCCATTTTGATCAAACAGGTGAGAAAAAATGAGGATCCGCAGGGTCATTGAAGGGGGTAAGCAGGGTGACGAAAGTTAGAATTCATGAGTTGGCGAAAGAATTGAAAATGGAGAATAAGGATCTCCTCAAGCTTTTGGAAAAAATGGGGCTACCCGTAAAGACCGTCCATAGCACCCTCGAAGACTCTGATGTTGAACGGGTAAAAAATCAAATCAGCCTCTCTCGTAAAAAAGGGGTGGTTGAGCAACGGATTAAACCCACGATTATCCGCCGAAGGGTTAAGCGTGAAGAGGAGCCTCCATCTGTACCCGAGCCTACCGCCCCAGAGGAAGTAAAACCCCCAACCGTCAAGAAAGCGGTCACCCCCGAAGTTATCAAAAAGGTGGCCGAGCCTCCCGTGAAACCAGTGGAAAAAAAGGTTGGGGAGGAGATCAAAACCCCTGTGGCACACCCGGTACCCAAGGTTACTCCTTTGCCCCCGCCAGGACCGCAAATCCCCCCCATAGAGGAAGCCCAGAAAAGTCCAGCGGCGGTCGAAACCCAACCTAAAGGCAGGCAGGAAGTAACTCCCCAAGAAGTTGAACCGGTGGCTCCTCTCCCCCCCCCGTTAGGGAAACCGGCAATTCCCAAACCACCCGAACCGGTACCGGTTGCCAAGGCGAAAGTCCCTGAAAAGCCTCTTGGAAAAATCAAGAAGAAACCTGAACCGGCTAAAATTATTGAACGACCCACAGTGCCCCCGCCCGCAATAATCCAAGAGTATAGGGAAGTGGGTAAAAAGGGAGCTGCCGCTTTTCCTCCTAAGGCATCGGCTGTTCCCTCTAAACCGCCGATCATTTTACAGCGTCCAACCCCGGCGATCATCAAACCGTCGTTGGAAGAGGAAGAAAGGGGACGGCGCAAGAAAAAATTCAAAAAAGATGTGCAGGTTCTCGAGGAAGGCAAGCCGCAGCGGGTGCGCATCATCACCACAAAAAAGCGGGCTTTCAGGGAGCATGATTTTTTCCGGGATGAACGCGGAACAAGAACTTTTCCTCTCGAAAGAGAGCCGAGGGGTAAAAGTTCTAAGGCGAAAATGCTTAAACCCGAAGTTCCTCTCTCGAAAGCCATCAAGAGAAAAATTCGCATTTCCGAGGTTATTCTCGTCGGGGAGCTGGCCAAGCGCATGGGGATCAAAGCCTCGGAGGTGATCAAAAAACTGATGGAGCTGGGGTTAATGGTGACAATCAACCAGGCGATTGACGCCGATGCCGCTGCCTTGGTGGCCACGGATTTCGGATACGAAGTGGAAAAGACGCGGTTTGAAATTGAAGATCTAATCGGAGAGCAAGGAGAACGCTCTGAGGACCTCCTTCCCCGTCCTCCGGTAGTTACCATCATGGGGCACGTGGATCACGGCAAAACTTCACTACTGGACGCTATCCGCCAGACCAACGTCACAGCCGGGGAAGCCGGGGGAATTACCCAGCATATTGGAGCTTATGAGGTCGACGTGGATCACCGTAAAGTGGTTTTTTTAGACACCCCCGGTCATGAAGCCTTTACGGCTATGCGGGCCCGAGGAGCAAAGGTTACGGACATTGTCGTTCTCGTGGTGGCTGCTGACGACGGCGTGATGACCCAGACGGTTGAAGCCATCAACCATGCGAAAGCCGCCCAAGTTCCTTTAATCGTAGCCATAAATAAGATTGATAAACCCAATGCCAACCCGGAACGGGTCAAGCAGGCCTTAACCGAGTATGGGCTCGTACCCGAAGCCTGGGGCGGACCAACGATTATTGCCGAGATTTCGGCCAAGCAAAAGGTTGGTTTAAAAGAGCTCTTAGAAATGATTCTTCTCCAGGCAGAGGTTTTGGAACTGAAGGCGAATTTCAACCGGCCGTCAACCGGCGTTGTGATTGAAGCCAAGCTGGACAAAGGCCGGGGGCCGGTGGCGACCGTCCTTATCCAAGACGGGACCCTCCACGTAGGGGATGCCTTTGTCGCGGGTATCCATTTCGGGCATGTGCGGGCCATGATCAACGATCACGGCGAGAAGATGGAAAGCGCAGGGCCATCCACCCCGGTGGAGGTCATCGGTTTCCCCAACGTACCCAAT
The DNA here is from genome assembly GCA_030654105.1 of Deltaproteobacteria bacterium. Classification (NCBI taxonomy): domain Bacteria; kingdom Pseudomonadati; phylum Myxococcota; class Myxococcia; species Deltaproteobacteria bacterium. Next base: position 10,332 of record JAURYC010000356.1, on the reverse strand, counting down.
GCCGGAGATTCTTTTGTGGTCATCACCGATGAGCGGCGCGCCAAAGAATTGGCTACGCAAAGGTTACAGAAACAACGGGAGGTGGAGCTTTCCAAGACTTCCAAAGTTACCCTGGAAGATTTTTACAAAAGGATGAAAAAGGGCGTGGTCAAAGACTTAAATCTCATCCTGAAGGCCGATGTCCAAGGATCGATCGAAGCTCTGGTTGAAGCCCTGAACCGGTTGAGCACCGAGGCCGTCAAGGTGAATATCCTCCATACCTCCGTAGGGGCCATTAATGAATCAGACTGCATGTTGGCCTCTGCTTCGGAAGCAATCATCTTGGGGTTCACCGTGAAGGTCGAACCCAAAGCCCAAACTCTGGCGGAACAGGAAAAGATTGACCTTCGCCTCTACAACGTCATTTACGATGCCTTAATTGATGTACGCAAGGCCATGGAGGGGCTCCTGGAACCAATTTACGAAGAGCGCTTGATGGGCCGAGCCGAAGTGCGTCAGATCTTCAATGTCTCCCGGGTTGGCGTGGTAGCCGGCAGTTTTGTCTTGGAAGGCAAGATTGTCCGCGGGTCTCATGCTCATTTGGTGCGGAATGGGCAAGTCATTCACGAAGGGAACATCACTTCTTTAAAACGTCTTAAAGATGACTTCAGGGAGGTGACTTCTGGGTTCGAATGCGGAATTACCGTGGGGGATTTTCGCGATTATAATGTCAATGACATCATCGAGTCGTACACGGTCGAAAAGGTGACTGCTCAACTCTAAGAGTTTGGGGAAAGGAAAATGGTACTCGGAGTTTGCCAATTGGAGCTTTTTCTCCACGAGAATTTTTCCCTGAAAGGGAAACGCCAGGTACTCCGCAGCATCGTGCAGCGGGCCAGGAAAAAATTTAATATCTCCATTGCGGAAGTAGAAGACCAAGACCTTTGGCAGAAGGCCGTGTTAGGGATTTGCGCCGTGGGCAACGACCGAAAGTTGGTTAATTCCATTTTGGATCAAGTGGTAAATTTCATCGAAAATACCCAACTTACTGATGTGGCCGACTCCCAGATTGAGATTATAAATTATTAAATGGGTCTATCGGGTCTATTTGGTCGTCTGCAACAACCAAACGCCGAGACAGACCAAAGGACCAGATAGACTAGATAGACCAAAGGACTTAAGGGATATGCTCTATAAGCGCGCCGATCGCGTCGGGGATTTGATCCAGGAAGTGATCAGCGAGATGCTTCTCAGAGACTTGAATGACCCGCGCTTAGAATCCGTAACCATCACCGAGGTGAAAATAACCGACGACCTAAAACTGGCCACGGTCTTTTTCTCCGCCATGGGGAGTCACCCCAAGGAAGAAGAATCCCTCCATGGGTTACAAAGCGCCATGGGATATATCAAGAAAAGGTTGGGGAGGGAGCTGAGGCTGCGATACATTCCGGACTTATCATTTAAGGTGGACCATTCATTTGATTACGGGAGCAAGATTGACCGCCTCATCCAGACTATCAAAGAAGAAAAGGACCGAAACCTTACAGAGGATCGCTGAAGAAGCCAGAAGCGGCCAGCGTTTCTTAATCTCTTCGCACGAAAACCCCGAAGGGGATGCCCTGGGGTCAATTCTGGCACTGGGTTTGGCCTTAAAGGGCTTGGGAAAAGAAGTGCTGGTTTTAAACCAGGATCCCACTCCCGCGATGCTTTCTTTTCTTCCGGGGGCGGAGGAAATCACTCATCAGGCTCCGGCCGATGGAAGGTTTGATGTGGCCTTCGCCCTGGATTGCGGCGACAAGACTCGGCTGGGAGAAGAATTCACCAAGGTGCAGAAGATCCGTAAAGTTATCAACATCGATCACCACATAAGCAACAGCTATTTCGGGGACATCAACTTCGTAGACCCTGCCGCCAGTTCTACGGCCGAGATTATCTTCGACCTACTCCGGATCATACCGGTGGCCATGAGCCCTGCGGTGGCTGAGAATATTTATGCTGGAATTCTCACCGACACTGGTTCTTTCCGTTACTCCAACACCTCGCCGAAGACCTTCACCGTTGCCAGGATGTGCCTCCTGGCAGGGGTAGAGCCATGGAAGGTGGCGGAGAAGGTTTACGAAACCCAACCGCTCCCTCGGCTTCGGCTCCTGCCCTTGGTTTTAAAAACCTTGGAAGTTGCGGAGAATGGACGAGTTAGCTCGGTATTCGTCACGAAGAAAATGATGGAAGAAACCGAGGCTTCGGTGGCCTTGACCGAGGATTTCATCAACTTCCCCCGTTCCTTAAAAGGGGTAGACGTCGCCCTGTTCTTTCGCGAGGTTTCTCCAGTTAAATACCGGGTGAGCCTGCGATCGCGGGGGGGCGTAGATGTGGCCCGGATTGCTGCCGATTTCCAGGGCGGAGGGCATCCCAATGCCGCCGGTTGTACAGTGGAGGGAACCTTACCCGAGGTCAAGGCCAAAGTTCTGGAACGGGTGCAGGCTGCTCTTTGAACGGTGTATTGATCATCGACAAACCGAAAGGCTGGACTTCCCACGACGTGGTGGCCCGGGTGCGTAAAGTGCTCATAATTAAGAAGGCCGGACACGGAGGAACTCTTGACCCACTGGCCACGGGTGTTTTACCGGTTTACTTGAATGAAGGGACCAAACTCGTTCCCTTCAACCTGGAGGGCACGAAAGATTACCTAGCCACCATGAAATTGGGTCAGGAAACCGATACGCTCGACGCCGACGGAAAAGTAGTTGGCGAAAAGCAAGGAGTTTCCTGCACGCGGAAAGAGATCGAGGAAGTCCTGGAACGGTTCCGGGGGCCCATCCGGCAAACTCCCCCGCTCTTTTCGGCAATCAAACAGGGTGGCCTTCCCCTCTACAAACGGGCCCGAGCTGGACAGACGCCCAGTTTGCTGGAAAGGGAAACTATGATCCATACCCTGATCCTGAAAGACGTTTCTCTTCCCTTGGTCACCCTTGAAGTCACTTGTGGCCGGGGGACTTATATCCGCAGCCTATGTGCCGACCTGGGCCGGGCTTTGGGCTGCGGGGCTCACTTAGTGGAACTGAGACGGTACCGATCGGGAAAGTTCCACCTCGATCAAGCCCTGAGTATGGAGGATTTTACCCGGTTGGCTGAACAGGAAAGGGTACAAGAGCGGATCCTTCCTTTAAAGGATGGTGTGGAATTCGCAGGATTCATTACAGTGGAAGAACGAACCGCCGAGATGATCCGGCAGGGGCGACCCCTCCGCCTCAACGACCTTCCGGAGGGCGATTGGGGCTGGCTACAGGAGGGAAGGAGGGTAGGTCTCTTGCATGGCCCGGACAATCTATTGGCCATTGCTGAATCCATGGTGCAGGAAGGGATGGGCCTACCCAAGGATCTGCCGGTTCTGCGTATTCTACGGGTTTTCCACAATTAAAGGATGAGAGAGGGATGGGAATTTAATCCCAACCTAAGAAAGGAGATAGAGGTGCCATTAATACCAGAAAAGAAAAAGGAAATTATCGAGGGTTTTAAGGTCCATCCCACCGACACGGGGTCTCCCGAAGTTCAGATCGCTATCTTGAGCGAGCGAATCACTTATCTGACGGAGCACTTTAAAACGCATATCAAGGACCACCATTCCCGCCGGGGTCTGTTGAAACTGGTTAGCCAGAGGCGGCGCCTTCTCGACTACCTCAAAGTGAAGGATGTGGAGAGGTATCGCAAGGTAATTCAACGGCTGGGAATCCGCAAATAAGTAAGATTCACCAAGCGCTTCTGCAGATTTTTTATCCGCGTTTTTCTCTTTAAGAAAAGACCTCGGAAGGGAAAGAAGCAGCGAAATAAAAAGTTTTACACTAAAAAGAGAGGACAAATAAATGGGAGCAATCGATGAGCGCCTTGAAGTTCGTTATACTATCGGGGACAAAGATTTTGGGTTTGAGACGGGTGCTGTGGCCAGGCAAGCCGACGGGGCAGTGCTGGTCTCCTTCGGAGAAACCATGGTGCTGGTTACAGCCACGGCCTCCAAAATAATACGGGAGGGAATTGATTTCTTCCCTTTAGTGGTGGATTACCAAGAAATGGCTTATGCCGCCGGTAAGATTCCCGGAGGATTCTTCAAGCGCGAGGGACGTCCCAGTGAAAAAGAGATTCTCACTTCCCGACTGATCGATCGCCCCTTGCGCCCCCTCTTTCCCAAGGGTTTTTTCAATGACGTACAGATCATCGCCACGGTGCTTTCGGTGGATCAAGAAAACGATCCGGATGTTTTGGCGATTTGCGGTGCTTCGGCGGCCCTGGAGATTTCTAATATCCCCTTTAAGGGTCCGGTGGCCGCGGTTCGCGTAGGAAGAGTGGGTGGAAATTGGATCTGTAATCCCACCTTGAGCCAGGTCCAGGAAGGCGATGTCAGCTTGGTCGTTGCCGGAAGTCGAGAAGCAGTGGTCATGGTAGAAGGAGGAGGAAACGAACTCTCCGAAGAGGATCTTTTGGAAGCCATCTTCTTTGGCCACCAATCGCTTCAACCCCTTCTTGATCTGCAAGAGGAGCTAAAACAGAAACGGATCCGGCTGGAGAATGAGAAACGGAGAGCGGCCGGAGAACCGATGATGATAACCATAGAGAAAAGGCCGGTTCCGGAGCTTTCTGTCGACCCCGTCCTCGGGCAGCGGGTGCTTTTGGGCGAGGAAGCGCTCCGGCAGAGGATGCGCACTGCGGGGCAAGAAAAAATTAGCCAAGCCTTTGCCATCGCTCGCAAAAAGGCGCGTAACGAACAACTTGAAACTGTCCGCCAGGAGACGCTGACGTCTCTGTTGGAGGAATTTCCTGAAAAGATCCGGGAGATCAAGGATTATTATGAAGCGTTAGAAAAATTTGTTTCCCGCCAGCCGGTCTTCCTGCAGAATCGGCGGATCGATGAGCGGGCCCTCAATGAAGTTCGCCCCATCCATATTGAGATCGGGTGGCTTCCCCGAACCCACGGGTCTGCCAGATTTTCCCGGGGGGAGACCCAGGTTTCGGCCGTGGTCACCTTGGGTTCGGCCGATGATGAGCAGAAGATCGATGCCCTTAGCGGGGAAACTTTTAAATCCTTCATGCTCCATTATAATTTTCCGCCTTTCAGCGTTGGGGAAGTACGCATGTTGCGCGGCCCCAGCCGCAGGGACATCGGCCACGGGGCTCTGGCTGAGCGTTCCATTAGCCGCATCCTTCCCTCCAACGAAAAATTTCCTTATACGATCCGGATTGTTTCTGAGGTATTGGAGTCCAATGGATCCTCTTCCATGGCCACGGTGTGTGGGGCCTCCCTGGCCCTGATGGACGCAGGTGTTCCCATTAAAAACCCAGTAGCCGGAATTGCCATGGGATTGATCAAAGAAGGCGATAAGGTGGCCATCCTCACTGACATCATGGGCGACGAAGACCATTTCGGCGATATGGATTTTAAAGTGGCGGGGACGAAAAACGGCATTACCGGGTTCCAAATGGATATCAAAATCTCGGGCGTGACCCGGGAAATTCTCAGGCAAGCCCTCGCCCAGGCAAAAGAAGGAAGGGAATTTATCCTGGGAAAAATGGCCAACGCCCTGGCCACACCACGGGCTGAGCTTTCGATTTATGCCCCGCGGGTTCTCACCCTAAAAATCAAGCCGGACAAAATCCGCGAAGTCATCGGACCGCAAGGAAAGGTCATCCGGGGAATTCAGGCGGAAACCGGAGTAAAAATTAACATCGAGGATGGGGGTTTAGTCCAGATTTTCTCTGCCGATATGGAATCTGCCAACCAAGCAGCCCAAAAGATCCGGCAATTGACCAAAGAAGCAGAAGTCGGAGAACTCTACTTGGGGAAAGTGACCTCCATTGCCCGCAAACCCGACGGAAAAGAGTTCGGGGCCTTCGTAGAAATCTTTCCCGGAACCGACGGTTTAGTCCATATCTCTCAGCTGGCCAAGGAGAGAGTAAATAACGTCGAAGATGTACTCAAAGAAGGGGATGAAGTCTTGGTAAAGGTCATCGGTATCGATGAGCGGGGCAAGATCAAACTGAGCCGGAAGGAAGCCCTGGGGCATCCCTTACCAGAAAAAAAGAATAGCAATCAGCAAAAACAGCAACCACGCTGAGGGTTGATCGTTGACAGCTGAAAGCTTTTACTAAAAATTATGGTCCAAAAAACTGTTTTACCCAACGGAATTCAGGTGGTCACCGAGGAAATTCCTAGTGTCCATTCGGTTTCTGTCGGGATCTGGGTTGAGGCCGGGTCGCGCGATGAGCGTAGCGAAGAGAATGGAATTTCCCATTTCATCGAGCACATGCTCTTCAAGGGCACCCAGCGCCGGTCGGCGCGGCAGATTGCCAAAGAAATCGATGCGGTGGGGGGAATCCTCAACGCCTTCACCAGCAAAGAATTTTCCAGCTTTTACGCCAAAGTTATGGCCGAGCATCTTCCGGTCGCCTTGGATCTGCTGTTCGACCTTTACCTCAACTCCCTTTTTGCTGCCGAGGAGTTGGAGAAAGAACGCCAGGTCATCGTTCAGGAAATCAACATGGTCGAGGATACTCCGGATGAATACATTCACGACTTATTCAGCCAATCCTTCTGGCCCCACCATCCCCTGGGGCTTCCTATCCTGGGACGGTTGAACACCATCTCCCGAATGGACCGCCGGACGCTCAAGGGTTTTTTCCTTAAGCACTACCTGCAAATTCCGCCCATTATCGTGGCTGCCGGCAAGTTAAAACATGAAGACCTACTCCGGCCTGTACAGGAGGCCCTAAGGAAAATCCGGCCGCGGCCTAAAGAAAGGAAAATCCACCCTCCCCGCCCCCATCCCCAGATTCAGGTGAAAAATAAGCAGTTGGAACAGGTTCATCTGCTGCTGGGGACTCAAGGGTTTTCTGTGGTCCACCCCCGGCGTTACGCTTTCACGATTTTAAATACCATCTTGGGAGGAGGAATGAGTTCCCGGTTGTTCCAGGAGGTGCGGGAAAAAAGGGGCCTGGCCTACTCGGTCTACTCTTTCGCTTCCTCTTTCGTGGACAGCGGCCTGTTGGGGGTCTATGTGGGAACAGGGGATCATACCCTCAATCGGGTATTGCAGGTCATCCTACGGGAGATGAAGAGGTTGGCCGAAAATTCCATCAGGCCCAAAGAGCTTCGTTCGGCCAAAGAACAGCTGAAAGGCAATCTTCTTTTGAGCCTGGAAAGTACGGACAGCCGCATGAGCCGTCTGGCTAAAAACGAAATATTTTTTCATCGCTTTGTCAGTACCGAGGAGATCATCGAAGGTATCGAGAAAGTTTCGGCTGAGGAAATCGGTTCGCTGGCCCAAGAGATTTTTCGGCCGGATTCTTTTTCTCTGACCGTGTTAGGTCCGGTCACCGAAAAAACCATTCCGAAAACCCTTTTGGCCGCCTAAACAAGGAAGGAAATGCTCAAAATAAAGGTCATGAGAGTGCAGGCAAATCAAAACAGGGGAATTTCTCTTCCCCGGTACATGACGGAACATTCCGCGGGGATGGACCTCTTTGCCGGTTTGGAAGAAGAAGTGACTTTGGCCCCCGGCGAGCGTAAACTCATTCCAACGGGTATTGCCCTTGCTATTCCCGCGGGTTACGAAGGACAGGTTCGGCCTCGAAGCGGGCTGGCTTTGAGAAATGGGGTTACGTTGGTGAATACGCCCGGAACGATCGATGCGGACTACCGGGGGGAAGTAGGAGTGCTGCTGATCAATCTGGGCCACCAGCCCTTCCAGGTTAAGCCGGGGGACCGGATCGCTCAGTTGGTCATCGCTCCAGTATGCCGAGCCGTCTTAGAATGGGCCGATGAACTTGATGACACAACCCGGAGCGAAGGAGGTTTTGGACACACGGGGTAGGGTAAATTCTAAACATGAAATCCGCAAGTTCGCATGTAGATTAAAGAAAAATTGCAGATTTCAGATTGAAAAATTCAAAATCTTCAATCTGAAATCTCAAATCTGAAATCATAGAAATTTCGGATTTCGACATTCGAATTTTGGATTTAATTAATTATTATGGCTGAGTCCCTTTTCTTCAACAGAAAGCAGCGTCTATGGGTCGGAGAGGCTCTGGAAATCGCCGAATCCCTGGCCGAAGATTATTTTCAGGTAAGTCTGGAAAATTTGGAACAATTTCCTTATGATCTGCAAACCCTGGCCAACCTGCAAAGTCAGGAGAAGACCCGTAGAGCGTTAGCCCAGATTTGCAAATATGAGTACAGTAAAAGAACGCCGCCATTGAAACGCGGGACCAAAGAGTTTTACAGAATTTGCCTGCAAGACGACAAGATCTTGAATGCGGTCCGGGCGGAACCCTCATCGTTAGCTTTATTAGAACCTTTACTCTTATATGTTGTTACCCATGAGCTCATCCATGTCATCCGGTTCAGCCTGGACCCCCAAAGGTTCTTTCTCCGACCAGAAGAGAAGAGAGTCGAAGAAGAAGGCGTCCACCGCATGACGTATGAACTTTTGAAATCTTTTGAAGATCCCCAAGTCGGGCTGTGGCTTGAGCGGTACCGGCCGTGGTGGGAAAAATGCGGGCTTGATGCGGAGCCGTCAGCCCTTGACAAGTTTTGCCAGCGTGCATAAATTTAATAAAGAATTTCTTTGGACACAGATCAACGCAGATTATCAGGAATGAAACCAAACTACGAAAACCCTTGTGCTAATGGGAAAGGCGTGAAGAACTTTGCGCCTTTTTGGTTTGGGAAAATTTGGAGGTTGTAAGGATGCCCATTTACGAATATAGATGCCATAAGTGCGGGAAAACAACGGAAATCGTGCAAAAATTCTCGGACCAGCCCTTGAGCCGCTGTCCTTCTTGTTCCGGAAAGGTTTCCAAGATTATCTCCAACTGCAGCTTTCAGCTTAAAGGAAGTGGTTGGTACGTAACCGATTATAAGAAGAAGGATTCAGGCTGGAAAGATAACGCCCCAGAATCTAAGAAGAGCGAGACGACCGAGACGCCCAAGAGCGATACACCTTCGAGCAAATCAGAAGAGAAGAAGTCCTAACCCTTTCTTCCTTTGAAATGACGCCAGAGGTAATAGGCAATCCCAACGACGATAAGGCCGCCGATCACCATGTCAAACCGGTGGAAATATACGCCCAGCGTGTCCCAATTCTGACCTAATTTCATCCCGATGTACGCCAGTCCCAGGCACCAGGGAAAAGAACCCAGGAGAGTATAGAGGACAAACCGCTGGAAGTTCATCCTGGCCACTCCGGCCGGGAAAGAGATGAAGGTGCGCACCACGGGGAGAAGGCGGCTGAAAAATATGGCCCAATCCCCGTAGCGGTCGAACCAGCGGTCCGCCAGGTCTAAATCTCGGTGGGAAATGAGGACGTATTTTCCGTAGCGTTCTACCAGCGGCCGACCGCCGTAAAGGCCAAGATAATACGCCGGGATGGATCCAACAACGCAGCCGAAAGCCCCGGCAAGCCCTACCCGATATAATTCAAAATCCCCTCGAAAGACCAAATAGCCAGAAAAGGGCATAATGATCTCCGAGGGAAGGGGAATGCAGGCGCTCTCAATGGCCATCAGTAAGACGACTCCCAGATAGCCCGAAGAGGAAATGACTTCGATGATGAAAGAAGCCAGAACGGCAATCAAGTGAGCAACCATTTTATCCCTTCCAATAAATCCAAAAAATGACAGCCGCCGCAAGAACAAGGCGGTAGCCGGCGAATAGATTCAGGGTATGTCGCCTTAAATATTGCATGAGAAAAGCGATGGCGAGGTAGCCCACGATTCCCGAAGAGATAAAGCCGATGGAAAAAACCGGCCAATCGGTAACCATTCCTGGAGAGAATAGATGCCGAAGCTGGAGGAAAGCAGCTCCGGCGATGGCCGGGGTGGAGAGAAGAAAGGAGAAACGCGTCGCCGCTTCTCTTTGGTAACCCCGAAAAAGGCCTGCGGTGATGGTGATACCTGACCGGGAAACTCCGGGAAGCAGGGCCAGAGCCTGGGCAAAACCGATAATCAAGGAGTCTTTCAGGGTTATTTTATCCAAAGGATGAGCGCGTTGCGCGCGCTTTTCAGCGTAGATCATTAAAAAACTCACGACCGTCAAAGGGAGAACGATTAAGCCGGGGTTACGAAAGCTGGTCTCGATCATATCCTGCAATAAAAAACCAGCGATGGCTGCCGGGATGGTAGAAAGGATAAGGTAGATGATCAACTTCTCCTGAAAATTATCTACTCTGCGCCGCGTGACGATGCTGAGAAATCCCCGGGTTAGGTCCACCCAATCCTTCCAGAAATACCATAGAATGGCCACGAGCGTTCCGGCGTGAAGGGCCACGTCAAAAGTCAGGCTGTCCACCAGAGAATTTTGCCAACCGA
>JAURYC010000355.1 GCA_030654105.1 Deltaproteobacteria bacterium | reverse complement strand
CTCCAGGCTGTGGCCGTCAAGACCTCCCAAGGCACGGCGATTGTCGGTTCTGATTGCGCTCATATTTTCCGCAATTACCAAGAGGACTGGCCCAGCGCCTTGATCGTTGACCTGGTAGGCTGGATGAAAACGTATGATAAGTTGAGGAAGAAAGCGTCTTCCCCCGACTTGTTGTTCCCCGGCCATGACCCCCTCATGTCTAAAAATTATCCTGAGGTGGCCAAAGATATTACCAGGTTGGCTTAAGTAATCCTCCGCCAGCTCTTTCTACATTTTCCATCCCTTCCTCCTAACCCCGGTGAGGAGGGCAGAATGCTTTTTCTCTTTGACAAAAGTTCTTAATTCAAGGTAAAAAAATATATGGTGTTTTTTGCCGGGGGCAATGAATCTTTACCTGGCCAATAACAGGGGCGCAGAATGAAAAAGGTTCCCGAAAAATATCGTAAGCGGCTGATGGGCCTGATTCCCATCGAACGGATTATAGCCTGGAATATCCCCCGCCCGCCACAATCCCTCCTCCAGGAGTTACTCAGTTACGACGGACTTACCCCTACTTTTTCCGATATTCTCGATTCGATGGGAATAGCTGGGGCGATTCCGGGTTCGGTTTTAAAACCCGTCCTGTCGGGGAAAAAAATTGCCGGACCAGCTGTGACTTTGAAATACGTCCCCGAGCGCCTGACTCCGGCTCAGTCCTTCCATGAAAAAGCAAGGGCTAAGTTGGCCGACCGCGATGCCTATGCCCTGGCCGAACCTGGAGACGTGGTGGTTATCGACGGGGGAGGTAGAGGAGACATCTCGGCCATGGGCGGCCTATCCACCCTGATCGCCAAAAAGTACGGGTTAACCGGAAATATCGTGGATTGCGGCGTCCGGGACGTGGAGGAGATGAGAAATCTGGATTATCCGGTATGGTCCCGGGGGGTCACTCCGATCACCGGTAAATTCCGCTTCGAAGCTTTAGAAGTCAACGGGCCTGTGGTCTGCGCCGGCGTTTCGGTCCATCCCGGGGATTTGGTCGTTGCCGATGACACGGGGGTGGTCATCATCCCCCAAAAATTTATCGGCATTGTTGTGAACCAAGCCATCGAAGTTTCCAAGAGGGAAAAAAAGCTCGTCGAGGCCATCGAAGAAGGATCTTCGATGGACCAGCTCAAAAAGATTCTCGATCCAAAAAAATGGTAGCTCAATTTCGGAATGAGGATTGCGGAATGCGGAATGAAAATTTAGAATTCTTATTCCGCAATCCGCACTCCGAATTTCGCATTCAAGATGGAGGTTTTTAAAAAATGGCTTTAGAACTCATGCGCGGAAACGAAGCGATTGCCGAAGGGGCCATCCGCGCAGGGTGCCGATTTTACGCCGGTTATCCCATCACTCCGCAGAATGAACTCTTTGAGTACATGGCCAAGCGCTTGCCCCAGGCGGGGGGTATTTTTTTGCAGTGCGAAAGCGAAGTGGCCGGGATCAACATGATTTGGGGTGCGGCCTGCACAGGCACGCGGGCCATGACCTCTTCATCCGGGCCAGGAATCAGCTTAATGTCCGAAGGACTGACCACTTTGGCCGCCGGACAGCTTCCTTGCGTGGTGGTGGATGTTACCAGGGCTGGCCCCGGGTTGGGACGAATCGCCCCGGCTCAATCGGACTATCGGCAGGTAACCAAAGGCGGAGGACACGGAGATTATCGGGCGATTGTCCTCGGGCCAGCCTCCACCCAGGAAATGGCGGAATTGGTTGCGTTAGCTTTTCATCTGGGCGACCTTTATCGGAATCCGGTAATCATCCTGATGGACGGAATGCTCGGACAGATGATGGAACCTGTAGATTTTGACCTGGTAAAGCCTCTTCCCGTTCCTGATAAACCCTGGGCTTTGAGGGGCAAGGGAGACGGGCCACGGAAAATGATCTATGCCGCTCCTTTTGATGACCCCGGCCTTATCCAGCTCAATCAGGAGCTAACAGAGAAGTACCGCCAAATCGAAGAAAGGGAACAACGCTGGGAAGAAATACTGCTCGATGGAGCAAAGCTCGTAGTGATGGCCTTCGGGAGTGCGGCCCGGGTAGCACTGGATGCAGTTCAGGTCGCCCGAGCAGAAGGATTGCCAGTGGGGATGATCCGGCCGATTACTCTCTGGCCCTTTCCTCAGAAAGGCCTGGCCAAGCTCCGGCAAACGGCCAAGGCTTTCCTTGACGTCGAAATGAACGCCGGCCAGATGCAGGAAGACTTAGAGCGCGTAGTAGGTCCGGATTTTCCCATCTACCATCTGGGCCAGGGCGGAGGGAAAATCATCTATCCGGACGAGGTTTATGAAGAAATAACAAGATTATTTCAGATTGCGGATTGCGGATTGCGGATTTAATGGAGATATATTTTTTATGAAGAAAATTTTCGGAAGACCTGATTCTTTAACCGACTTCCCCTACCCCTATTGTTCGGGGTGTGGTCATGGAATCGTTCAGCGCTTGGTGGGAGAAGCCATGGACGACTTGGGCATCGTAGGTAGAGCCATCGGGGTCACTTCCGCGGGATGTTCCGTTCGCAATTGGAAACAGTTTGCATGCGACATGACCATGGGGTTGCACGGCCGTGGACCGGCTGTGGCTACGGGCTTGAAGCGGACCGCTCCCGAATGTATTATTTTTACCTACCAGGGTGATGGCGACCTGGCTGCTATCGGTACGGGGGAAATCGTCCATGCCGCAGCCCGTTGCGAACGGATCACCGTAATCTACGTCAACAACGCGGTCTTTGGCGCCACAGGTGGCCAACAAGCCCCAACTACCCTTCTGGGTCAGAAGACCACCAGCTTTCCCGGGGGGCGCGATCCTCGAACCGGTGGTTATCCGCTGCGCATGGCTGAAATGCTGGCTGGTGTTTCTCCGGAATCTTTTATCGCCCGAGTTTCTATCCACGACGTTAAACATATCAACCAGGCAGCTAAAGCAATCCGCCGGTCCTTCGAAGTCCAGCTGAACGATGAAGGCTTTGCCCTCGTCGAATGCCTCTCCATGTGTCCCACGCAGTGGAAGGTCTCGCCTCTGGATGCAGTAAAGTGGATCGAAAAAAATATGATTCCTTATTATCCGCTGGGAGAGTTTACAACTCCCCAAGGAAATTAAAAATTTTAACCACAGAGGACACAGCGTTCACCAAGAAAAAAATAAATAAACTTAAAACCTTTAACTCGAATTTTTTTAACTCTGTGTTCTCTGTACTACTAACGTGCAAAATCTCGAAATTTTGTTAAGCAAATTTGAAGATCTCCCCCTCACCCTGCCCTCTCCCCCTTTGGGGGGAGAGGATGAAGGTGAGGGGGGCCGATGGGTTTTGGTTGCGGCTATGCCGCGCTGTGTACTCTGTGGCAAATGATTTTTGGGATGTGGTTTTTATGCATGAATCAGTAATCATGTCAGGCTTTGGAGGGCAAGGCATCCTGCTCATGGGACAGCTTCTTTGTTATGCCGGGATGCACGAGGGAAAGAATGTGACCTGGATGCCCTCTTACGGACCGGAGATGCGGGGAGGGACGGCCAATTGCACAGTCATGCTTTCCCCGGAGAGAGTCGGATCACCCGTGACCCGTCATCCTTCCTCCCTCATAGCTATGAATAAACCCTCCCTGGATAAGTTTGAGAGTGTCCTCCAGCCTGGTGGCTTCCTGGTTATCAACTCTTCCCTGGTGGAGCGGGACTCCCAGCGTTCCGACTGCAGGATCATTAAAGTCCCAGCGAACAAGATTGCCGAAGAAGTGGGCACCCTCCAGGTTACGAACATGGCCGCACTGGGAGCCTATGTGGGGGGGAGAGAGGTCGTTTCCCTGGAGTCAGTCATTGTCGCTTTGCGGCGGATGATCCCCGAACATCGCCAAGAATTGCTTGCGGTCAATGAAGAAGCGCTGCGCCGCGGCGCCGAAGCCGCCGCAAAACAGAAATAATATTTGGGACGCAGATTTGCGCCGATTTTTTACCTAGCGCCTTGGGCCTTATGCCTTGCGCCGTTTTTATAATCCTGTAAATCTGCGTTGATCTGCGTCCTAATAAATTTGAAATAGGAAAAGAATGATGGGAAAGATCGACATCGATAGAGAACGGTGTAAAGGTTGTCAGCTTTGCCTGATTACCTGTCCCAAAAAAATGATTCGCCTTGCAGAAGATTTTAACGAAAAAGGATATCATTTCGTCCTTTTTGAAAATTCCGGGGAGTGTACCAGCTGCACCATGTGTGGAAAAATCTGCCCGGACATGGCCATTGAAGTCTTTAAATAAAAATACGCAGAGAGCAGAGAGCAGAGCGCCAAGCGGCGCGGGCGATTCTCTATTTTGGTACCCTTGAACCGTTTTTTACGCTATGCTCCATGCGCTCTGCGCTATCCTTTGGTAAGGAGGTTAATATCATGAATTATCCGCAAGTATATCGCCTTCGTCAGAAGTTCGACCGCACGGTGGTCCAGGATATTCCAGGAACAGTGCAGGCTGAATTGAAAAAACTCTCCCTGGAAGGCCGCGTCAAACCCGGTCAACGTATTGCCCTCACTGCCGGGAGCCGGGGCGTGGCCAACATTGCGGTGATTTTAAAAGCAGCCGTGGCCTACCTAAAGTCCCTGGGGGCAAGACCTTTTATCTTTCCCGCCATGGGCAGTCACGGAGGGGCGACGGCCGAAGGGCAAGCAGACCTTCTCGCCCACTATAACGTGACGGAGGCTTTCACCGGAGCCCCCGTTCTTTCCTCCATGGAAGTAGTGGAGATCAGCAAGACCGAAGACGGTGTTCCGGTCTTCATTGACCGGAATGCTTCGCAAGCGGATTGGATCATTGTGACGAACCGCATCAAACCCCATACCAAATTCAAAGCCCCGATCGAGAGCGGGTTGATGAAGATGATGGCCATCGGCATGGGCAAGCAAAAAGGGGCGGAGTATTACCACAAGGCGGCCATCCAATATACCTTTCCCAAAATCATCGTCGATGCGGGAAGGGAGGTTTTGAAGAAAGCTCCCGTTTTGTGCGGACTGGGGATGGTGGAAAACGGATATGACGAAACAGCGAAAATCGTGGCTCTGAAACCTGAAGAGCTGGAAACGAAAGAACGGGAACTGCTTGAGACGGCCAAGCAGATGATGCCCCGGCTTCCTTTCAATGAAATCGATCTTTTAATCGTGGATGAGATGGGCAAAGATATCAGCGGCACGGGGATTGACCCAAATGTCACCGGGAGAAACCGCGATCTAATAGGAGTCTTTCCCCATCCGACGAACATCAAAAGACTTTTTGTCCGCGACCTGACCTCCAATTCCAACGGAAACGCCACGGGAATTGGATTGGCCGACTTAACGACCAAGCGGCTGGTAGACAAGATCAACTATCAGGCAACCTACATGAACTGCATTACGGGCATCAGCTTGGAAAAAGCTGCCGTTCCTATGCATTTTGAAAACGACCAGCAAGCCATCAAGGTGGCCTTGGGGTCCATTGGCTTGACGCCTCCGGAAAAGAGCAAGATCGTGCGCATTAAAAACACTCTGCAAGTGGACGAAATAGAAGTTTCCGAAGTTTACGGAGAAGAATTGAGAAACAGATCGGACCTGGAAGTACTGGAAGGCCCCCAACCCATGTCCTTTGATAAGCAGGGAAATTTACTTCCGCTTCTCGTTCATGGCGGCGCCCGCAAAGGGGATCTTTAAAAGACCAGTTTAAATTTAATAGGACGCAGATTTGCGCAGATAACAACAGATAATGATTTTCTTTTTAGATTATCCTGATAATCTGTGTACATCCGTGTCCAAAAAAGTAAAAAAAGATGATTGATATATTCGTAGGGTGCAAGCAGTACATCCAACGGGAGGGGGTTCTGGCAGAAGCCGGAAATTACCTCAAGGGTATTGGCCGTCGCCCGCTGGTTTTAGGCGATGAATTGGTTTTATCTATTGTGCGACCAACCTTAGAGGATGGATTGGCTGCAGCTGGCCTTTCTCCTTCCTTCGTTCTTTTTGAAGATGAGTGCAGCCTCGGCGAAATTTCCCGAGTAGAGGCCATCGCCCGCCAACAAAATTTAGATTTTATCGTAGGAACGGGAGGGGGCAAAGCCATTGACACTTCTCGCATGGTCGCGGATCGGATGAAAGTTCCTTTGGTAACCATTCCCACCAGCGCGGCTACTTGCTCGGCAGCCTCCGCCGTAGCTGTGGTCTACGAAAAAGGAGTAAGGCAAGCAACGGTGAATGGCAAAGGTGCCGACTTAGTATTGGTTGATTCTGCCATATTGTCCCGGGCTCCCAAACGTCTATTGGCGGCGGGCATGGGGGATGCCCTGGCTAAATGGTATGAAGGAAAGCCGGGTTATGACCAAGCCCGGCAACACGATGCAGCTACCCAAGCCGCTATGACCTTATCCACTCAGGTCAAAGAGACTGTTTTTTCATTGGGGTTGGAAGCCAAAAGGGATGTTGAGGCGCAGAGGAATTCCAGCGCCGTGGAAAGGATCGTGGAAGCCGACATTCTTTTGACTGCCATTATTGGGGGTCTGGGAGGTTCGAAGTTTCGCATTGCCGTGGCCCATGCTCTTCTTTACGGGCTCACGGTTCTCCCTCAGATCCATCAAAATCTCCACGGAGAAATGGTGGCCTATGGCACCATCGTGCAGCTTTGCCTGGAAAAGAATGAAAATGAATTAAAAGTTCTTCTCCCCTTCTATTCTCAGCTGGGACTCCCCTTAACTCTGAAGGAAATCGGGCTTACCAACGCCGAGGATCCCCTCTTCTGGGAAGGGCTAAAGCGCACCTGTGCTCCAGGGAGCTCTGCACACAATATGCCTTTTCCCGTGGACGAACAAAAGCTTTACCAGGCTATGATCGAGGCTGACGAGCGTGGCAGATCATTGAGAATCTAACCTTCTTCCGGGGGACTGAAGAAAAGGAGGTGAAAGAAAATCAACTCAGTCTCCATCACTTAAAACTATCTTTAAAAAGGGAGGAATGATCAAGTTTACGGGTGGCTGTGGAAAGATCGTCTGGTTGCCAACCCATGATGCGGCCAATCACAAATCCTTCTTTGCCAAGAAACCTGATGCTGGAGGAATCAGAGTCATCGATGCTTCTGGAAATGTGATTCCTCAGCTTCGCGAAGTTTTGAAGTTAGTAGCCAAGGCAGACATTATTTTCGCTACGGGCCATGTCTGGGCTCAAGAAGTATTTGCTTCCGTTAAGGCTGCTAAACGGGAAGGGGTCCGAAAAATCTTGGTAACCCATGCCATGCAGTCCCCGGGTGAATTGTCCATCAGCGATTTAAAGCGCTGTGTAGAAGCGGGGGCTTTCATTGAACATTGTTATCTGACCTACCTGATGGGGCCTCAGGCAGCATTGGGCTGGATGAAGGGCTGGAAGCATGTCCCCATCGAAGAATTCGCTAAAGCCATCAAAGAAGTAGGGGCGGAAAATTGCATAATTGCTACGGACCTCGGACAGTATATGAATCCCACTCCCGCCGATGGAATGAAGGAGTTTATCCTGGCTCTGATGAGCAAGGGCATTAACCAAGAGCAGATCAACTGGTTGGCCAAGAAGAATCCGGCCCGCCTTTTAGGGCTGGAAGCTTTCTGATTGCCGTCCGAAAGGATGATTGCAGAGGGGCCAAAACTCTGCCCCTCTGCGTTTTTCCAGATGGGGAAAAGGAGGAAATCATGAAAATAAAAAAATTGTTTTTTCTGAGTTGCCTTGTCTTCTTGCTCTTTGGACTGAATGGAACGAATGCCCCGGCGGCGGAGTGGCCCAAGACCGTTTCCATCGGCACCGCTTCCGTCGGGGGAACTTTTTACTACGTTGGCGGGGGCTTTGTCAAAATCTTCGAGAAGATGGGGATCAAGGCTACCGTCGAAGTCACCGGGGGGTCGGTGCACAACCCCAAGCTCATCCAGTCGAAGCAGATCCTCTTTGCCACCATCGCCCAGGGCTCGGCTTATGAAGCCTGGACCGGGACCGGATGGGCCAAACAGAAACATGACAACCTCCGCTCGGTCATGGCCATCTTCCCCTCGTATGGGCATGGATATGCGCTAAGGAAGAAAAACATCACCAACTTCCGCGATTTCAACGGAAAAGTCGTCAGCGGGGGGCCCCCGGGTGGAACTTCGGACATGTACCTGCGCAACATCGCAGTCCTGCTGGGGATGAAATATTCCCGCGTGGTCACCGTCCCCTTTTCCGACACGGTAAACCTTATGCAAGACGGCATGATCGATGCGGGCTGGAACAGCGGCGGCATTCCCCACGGGGCGACCAATGAAGTCACCTCCACCCTGGATGGAGTGGTCGTAGGATTTCTTCCGGAAGATCTGAAGAAAATTGAAGCCAAGTATCCTTTCCTTTCTCCCACGGAGATTGCCGCTAATACCTATAAGAACCAGACCGCCCCGGTTCCGGCGACCGCCGACTGGTCGGCCATCTTTGCCCACAAAGATGTACCCGACGACCTGATCTACAAGTTCTGTGAGCTCTCCTTCGCCAACTATGACCAGCTGGTGGCGACCCACAAATCCCTTCAGGATGCTACCGCGGCGAATCAGAAATTCCTTAGTCTTCCCCTCCATCCGGGCGCCTACAAATACTTCAAGGACAAAGGAATTCCCGTCCCGGATAAGGCCCTTCCGCCGAAATGAAAAAGGAAAGAGGAATAACCCGCGGATCGGCCATCCGCCATGAAAAGGAGGATGGCCGATCCCCCGCCCGTAAAGAAAGCAAATCATGTCCGAAGAAAAAAACATCCTAAAGTTGCTGGAAACGGAAGGGGAAGAGGGACTTCCCAAGAGGAAGCTTGCGGGACATCTGAGTCAATTCGTACGATGGGTAGCCATCTGCATGTCTATCTGGCAGGTTTTTGTCCTGGGCATCTATCCGATGGATCCTTTTCAGTTGCGGGCCATCCATCTCTGTTTTACCCTGATTCTGACCCTTTTCATCTTCAAAATCCACCGGAGCTCAAAGGACGACGGCCTGCATTTTCTGGACATCCCCCTGTGCCTGGCGGCCGTTATCTCTACCCTTTACATCTTTATTGACTTCGACGAACTGATCCAGCGCACCGGCGTGGATCCCACTTTCTGGGACATCGTTTTCGGAACGTCTTTTGTCCTTCTGGTCCTGGAGATGACCCGCCGGACCACCGGTTACACCCTGGTCATCCTGGCCTCTGTCTTTATCGGATACACGCTCCTGGGCCAATATCTGCCCGGGGGGATGCGCCACGGAGGGTACAGTTATGCCCGCATGGTGAGCTTCCTCTTCGGCACCGAAGGGATCTTCACGATCCCTCTGGGAGTCTCTTCCACCTACGTTTTCCTCTTTATCCTCTTCGGTTCTTTCTTGAGCTCCTCCGGAGCCGGGACTACCTTTACGGATCTGGCCAAGTCCGTGGCCGGGTGGGCCCGGGGAGGCCCGGCAAAGATCTCGGTCATCGCCAGCTCTCTCTTCGGCACCATCTCCGGTTCTGCCGTGGCCAACGTCATGGTGGACGGATGGATGACCATCCCCTTGATGAAGAACGTGGGCTACCGTCCCCAGATGGCCGGAGCCGTGGAGGCGGTAGCTTCCACGGGCGGGCAGATCATGCCGCCGGTCATGGGCGCCGGGGCTTTCATCATGGCCGAGGTTCTGGGCCTCACCTACACCAAGATCATCGTGGCCGCGACGATCCCGGCCATCCTTTATTATTTTGCCCTTTACTGGATGATCGACTTCGAGGCCCTCCGGTACAACCTAAAGGGCATCCCCCGGGCCGAGCTCCCCAAAGCTTCGGCGGTTCTTTCCCGGCAGGGGCATCTCCTTTTGCCCATCGTGGTCCTCCTCTTCTCCCTCATCGTGTTGGAAACCTCCCCGATCCGCGCAGGCCTTTGGTCCTCTTTATCCATCATCCTCGTCAGCTTTGCCCGCCGGGCCACTCATATGGGCTGGAGAAAGATCAGCGAGGCCCTGGAGGGAGGAGCGAAAGGAATCCTGGAAGTTGCGGCCACCTGTGCCTGTGCGGGGATCATCATCGGCGTGATGGCCCTGACCGGCCTGGGGGGCCGAATCTCGGCCGCGTTGATCGCTCTATCCGGCAATTCCTTAATCCTGGCCCTGTTTCTCACCATGATCGTTTCTTTTATCCTGGGTATGGGCCTTCCAACCACGGCGGCCTATGTTATCTGCGCTAGCACGATTTCCCCGGCCCTTACCCAGATGGGAGTTCCCCCTTTGGCCGCGCATATGTTCATTTTCTATTTTGCCTGTTTGTCGGCCATCACCCCACCGGTGGCCCTGGCCGCCTTTGCTGCCGCCGGGATTGCTCAAACCGGCCTGTGGGGTGTGGGTCTGTGCGCGGTTAAAATTGCTGCCGCCGGATATATTATCCCTTACATGTTCGTTTACGGCCCCGCTCTGCTCATGATCGGATCCTGGGGGGAGATTATTTATTCCCTGGCCACGGCTTGCGTCGGAACCGTCTGTCTGGCCGGGGGGTTGCAGGGCTGGTTCCTGAAGGTGATCACCTGGCCCCAGAGGATCCTTTTGATCATTGCGGCTCTGGGTTTGATCAAACCCGGATGGATGACCGATCTCCTCGGGGCTATCATTCTGGCCATCGTCATTGTTTCCGTCAAAATGGGGTATTATAAAAAGGAAGAGGTCGCTATTCTCCCTTCAGGGGTTCGGTAAGAAGCCAGGCCTTTTCCGCGACTGGGCGAGGGAAAAGGGGCCTGCGGCCAGCATCCGTAGGGGCGGTTCGCGAACCGCCCCTACAATCCTAGCCTCGCGAGCTTGGATATTTCTTCATAAAAGCATATTGATATTGATTGCACAGTAAGTGCCTAATCAGAAAGGAGGGCAAGGCGTAGAATGAAACGCTATGAAATTCGCATTGCTGGCTTTGGCGGCCAGGGGGTTGTAACAATCGGCAAAATCCTGGGAGTGGCCGCTGCTCTCCACGATAAAAAGAACGCTGTGCAAACCCAATCCTACGGGCCTGAGTCGCGGGGTGGGGCCTGCAAATCGGAAATCGTATTATCCGATGGAGAGATTCATTACCCGAAAGTTCGCTCTGCCGATGTGCTGGTGGCCTTATCCCAAACCGCTCTGGACGTTTACCTTAAAGACCTCAAGCCCGGTGGTTTTTTGATTATCGACCCACTTACGGTTTTAAAGGAAGTTCCCCGTTCAGACATCCAGGTGGTCAAAGTCCCCACTGCCGAGATCGCTCTTAAAGTCGGCAATAAGAAATTTCAAAACATGGTGGCGCTCGGAGCCCTTTGCCAGCTGACGGGGGCCGTCTCTTCCCAGGCCCTGGAGATAGCGATCGGGGAATCCGTCCCTCCCAAGACTCTGGCGCAAAACCTCGAGGCTTTTCAGAAAGGGATCGAATATGTCCGTTAATGATCATACGGCCTTTGAGCCCCTTCTTACCGAAGAGGAGGCGAAAAAGGTCCTGCGCGGGCCCCTCCCCCCGGGAGACTATTATCTATTCGGGAGTGATGCGTGCGTGGAGGGGGCGATCTTCGCCGGCTGCCGGTATTACGCCGGTTATCCCATCACCCCCGCCTCTGAAATTATGGAAAAAGCTGCTGAACGGTTGCCCCAGGTGGGGGGCCGGTTCATCCAGATGGAAGATGAAATTTCATCGGCTTGCTCCCTCATCGGGGCATCCTGGGCCGGGGTCAAGGCCATGACGGCTACTTCCGGGCCGGGTTTTTCGCTCATGATGGAGGCGGTCTCCTTTGCCATCATGTCCGAGACCCCATTTCTCATCGTCAATGTCCAGCGGCCGGGGCCGGGACAGGGATATATTACTTCTTCCCAGGAAGATGTAATGCAGGCCAGGTGGGGCCACCATGGCGGCGGAGCCCTCATTGCCCTGGCGCCGTCGTCGGTACAGGAGATGTTTGATTTTACCATCCAGGCCTTTAACTACGCAGAGGAATGGCGCGTACCCGTGATTTTGCTGGCCGACGAAACCGTGGCCCACATGCGGGAAAAGTTGACGGTTCCGGCCCGGGATCAGATCAAAATCACAAATCGGATTAAACCCCAGGATCTGGGGATTCCCTTAGAGAAGTATCTCCCCTACGAACCCTATGAAGGGAAGGTTCCCCCCATGCCCGCCTGGGGCGATGGATACCGGGTTAATGTCGTGGGGCTGGTGCATCACCCGGATGGAAACGTCACCAAGTATACCCCGGAAATGCACTTGGCCTGTGTGAGCCGAATTTATCAAAAGATCGAAGATCATGCCGACGAAATTGCCCAGGTAGAAGGATTCTTCTTGAAGGGCTGTAGGAATCTCGTTGTGGCTTATGGTACGACAACTCGTTCGGCCTTGGAGGCAGCCCAGGAATTGCGGGGCAAAGGAATGACAGACTTGGGTTTCCTCCGTCTAAAGACCCTATGGCCATTCCCTGACAACAAGATCCGCTCGATGGTCGGCCAGCTGGAAAATGTCTTTTTCCCGGAGATGAACCTGGGGTATATGATCCACCCCCTGAGGGAGGCGCTGCGAGACCGGGCGAAAAACTTCATTCCGATCCCCTGCCTGGGTCAACTACATTCTCCGGATCTGATCATA
>JAURYC010000354.1 GCA_030654105.1 Deltaproteobacteria bacterium | reverse complement strand
AGAGTGAAGGGGTGCAGAAAGGTTTGCTCCCACCGTTTGGCCGGCGCGCAGCATCTCCCCGCCGGGTCTTGATAATCCTTCTGAATTCATGAGAGAAAATAAAAAGTGAAGAGAGGCAAGATAAATAGCAATTTTGTACTTGCCTGATTTTAAAAAATTTCGTAAAATTGCATAAATTATTCTGGATTACTATGAAGGTTTGCTGGCTTCCTTCCAGAAGATATTCTCCCAGGCCATTGGTCTTACCAAAATGATTAAACAAATCGAGCGGCAAGTACGGGAGCTACAAAAAGAATTGGCTGAAACCCAGAAAGAGCGCAATTTGCTCCGCCTTCAACCTTGTCAGGGCGACCTGGAGATCCGGCAGAAAGAAGAAAGGCTGGACAGCCTTGACACTCGTATTGAATCCCTTAACCAGCAGATCCGGGAGTTGGAGAAAAAACGTCGGGAGATGATGTCCGAAGCCATTAAGAAACCAGGCTATGAATCTCCCTTTAGCTGAATTTTGCCTCGCCGGAAGGGAGAAGGAAAAAATTCTTTAAAATTTTTGGGTTTACATATGGAAAGGGTTCATGATATATTTGGCGAAATTGGAATGAATCATAAACTTTTTTAAGGAGAAGGAGAGAGATGACCAAATTTCAACTCATTCAGAAACTCATGGAAAGGTCGAATACTCTCGCCCAGCAGGATGCCAAAACCATTGTGAACACAATCTTTTCCTCCATGGCCACCGCAGTGGCCAGGGGGGAGAGGATCGAAATTCGCGGCTTCGGCAACTTCACGGTGAGGACGTACCAAGCCTATCAGGGTCGAAACCCGCGGACGGGCAACAAAGTGGATGTTTTGCCCAAAAAACTCCCTTTCTTCAAAGTCGGAAAGGAACTGAAGGAACGGGTAGATAAGTCATCCACCCGTTAACCCCAAGAGACTTTTTTTTCTTTACCTCAAGAAGAGAATTTTATTTGCGCTTTCTTCTCTGAATACGGGTCTTCTTCAGAAGTTTGCGATGTTTATGCTTAGCAATTTTCTTCCGCCTCTTCTTAACGATGCTTCCCATATATTTACTCCTCGCCTTGGATCAGTAAACTGCTAACGCTCCGTAGGTGTATCAAAGTCTTTTATTAATGTCCCTGCGAACTCGACGCAGCCGGTACTAAACCAGGGGACCGAATTTACCTTCCCTGGGCTGGCCATATTGTTTCCTTCCTATTTCGGGCTCATTTTTTTGCGCCAGAATTTCAGCCGCTGGCTAATAATTTTTTCCATCCCCCTGTCCGTCGGGTGGTAATAAGACCGGGAGCCGAGTTCTTGGGGGAAATAATCCTGTTCGACAATCCCTTCTGGATAATCGTGGGCATACTTGTAGCCTTTCCCGTAGCCCAGTTCTCCCATCAACTTGGTGGGCGCATTGCGGATGGGCAAGGGAACGGGAAGCGCTCCTCTTTCTTTTACATCCGCGCGGGCCTTTTCATACCCCAAGTAGAGCGCGTTGCTCTTCGGTGCCGTTGCTAAGTAAACCGCAGCTTCTGCCAGAGCCAACTCCCCTTCAGGGAGGCCGACGAAATGGAAGGCCTGCATGGACGCAAGGGCTACCTTCAGGGCTTCCGGGTCAGCCAGGCCAATGTCCTCGGAGGCAAAACGGACCATGCGGCGCGCGACGTATAAAGGGTCTTCCCCGGCCTCAATCATTCTGGCCAGCCAATAAAGAGCGGCGTCTGGATCGCTTCCTCGCAGACTTTTATGGAAGGCCGAAATAATATTGTAATGCTCTTCCCCTTCCTTGTCATACAGCAATGCTTTGCGTTGCATGGCCTCCTCGGCCATGGGCAAGGAAATGAACCTTTGGCCATCCGGGCCTGGCGGCGTGGCCAGGACAGCTACCTCTAAGGCGTTCAGCGCCACCCGGGCATCTCCATGGGCCATGGCGCTGAGATGCTTCAGAGCTTCGGGAGTCAATTTCGCCTTCAAACTGCTCAGCCCTTTTTCTTCCTCTTGCAGTGCTCGGCTTAAAATAAGGCTGATTTCATCTGGGCTCAAGGCTCTTAAGGTAAGGACTTGGCAGCGGGACAAAAGAGCTGAGATCACTTCGAAAGATGGATTCTCCGTAGTGGCGCCAATCAGAATAATGGTCCCGCGTTCCACGTGAGGCAGAAAGGCATCCTGCTGGGCTTTGTTGAAACGATGAATTTCATCCACAAAAAGGATCGTACGCCGCCCCTGATACTTCATTCCCTCCGCTTCACTAATAACCTGGCGAATCTCCTTAACCCCTGATAAAACGGCAGAGAAACCTAAAAAATGGGATCGAGTAGAGCAGGCAATGATCCTGGCCAGCGTCGTCTTCCCTGTACCCGGTGGACCCCAAAAAATCAACGATTGCAGCTGATCTTTTTCAATCAAAGAGCGTAAAAAACGGCCCGGACCGAGGATATGCTCCTGGCCGACAAAATCTTCCAGACGCTCAGGGCGGATTCGGTCCGCCAGAGGAATGTAGTTCCGCTTTTCTTCTTTTTTCCTCCCCGTGGCTCCGAAAAGCTCCATGAGCAAAAAAATCTCCCTCCAATTTGTTTTTCAGCCTACCACAGAATGGGCATCCTTTCAACGCCAATTGAAAATTATCGGTGGCGAAAGTCGAAATGGGGAAAAATTAATTTAACTCAATAGGAATTTCCTTCTTGGACACGGATGTACACAGATTATCAGGATAAACTAAATTTAGGGCTTTTTTAAAATGTCGTGCGTGCCCACTTTCCGCAATATGTAAACATCCCCTTCGATCTGAAAAGTAAAGCGGTATCCGCCCGTAACTCGGCCTT
>JAURYC010000353.1 GCA_030654105.1 Deltaproteobacteria bacterium | reverse complement strand
TCTCGTAAAAAGTCTGTAAATACGCTTTTCTGTCATTCCGGCGAAAGCCGGAATCCAGTCCTTTCAAATAGTTATAAGTTCTCTGGACTCCGGTTTTCACCGGAGTGACGACTTTTTACGAAGCCATCATTATTGACTTTCGCCAAAATGGGGTTCGCCTGTTTCATTACGTTTCAGCGTTCGACGACTTAGCAAGGAAATGAAATTTGCTTCAGGAAAAGAAAGATTCATGGTTGATCAGGAAAAACAAGAAAAAGGGATTGCGGTTTCTCTGAAACACATTACGAAAAGTTTTGGCAAAGGAGAGGCCCGGGTAATGGCCGTGAATCATTTTACCTTTGACTTTCCCCCCGGAAGGCTCACGACCCTGCTGGGTCCAAGCGGCTGCGGAAAAACTACAGTTTTACGATGCCTCGCCGGATTTTATGAACCCGAAGCTGGCGATGTGATTATTGGCGGCCAGAGAATCAATGATCTTCCTCCCTATGCCCGGCCGACGGGAACGGTCTTTCAACATTACGCCCTCTTCCCCCACATGACCGTTTTTGAAAATGTGGCCTATGGGTTGAAGGTCAAAAAATTGCCCCGAGAGGAAATCAAGGTCAAAGTAGCCCAGGGACTGGCGCTTCTCCAGCTGACCGGTATGGAAGACCGAAATCCCAACCAGCTGAGTGGCGGCCAACAGCAGCGGGTAGCCATTGCCCGGGTTCTGGTCAACGAGCCCAAGGTTTTGCTTTTTGACGAACCTTTGAGCAACCTGGATGCCAAGCTCCGCATTTATATGCGCGGGGAAATTCGAGCCCTCCAGGAGAGGCTGGGAATCACGACCATTTACGTGACCCATGACCAGGAAGAAGCTATGTTCATATCCCATAACATCGTTATCATGAATAGGGGGAATATAGAACAAGCGGGAACTCCTCTGGAAATTTACCGTCAGCCCCAAACCCCTTTTGTCGCTGAGTTCATCGGGACAACCAACTTTTTAAAGGGCCAAGTGGCGGAAGTTGGCGAGCATAGGCTTAAAGTAAGGGTTCATGATACGATTATTTCCCTTCCCCTGGCTGGGGAGCACAAGCCCGGCGAGGAAGTTCGGATGGTCCTGAGGCCGGAGATGATCCGGTTTGCGGAAACAAAGGGAGAAGGAAAGTTAACGGGTAAGGTACAAGAGGTTTCTTTCCTGGGTTCCATGGCCCGCTACGTGGTGGAGATGGAAGGAGGAGATTTGATCAGCGTGGATGAGCATAACCCCAAGCGGTTTCGCCAGAGGGGATCACCGGTATTTCTGGTTCTGGATGAAGAAGGCCTCCATCTACAAAAAATCTGAAATCCGAAATCTGAAATATTTTTTATGTTCTTTCTGAACGTTGTCCTTCCGGTCTTCCTGAATGAAATTGACATTGATAAGTTTTTCTGATATTTTTTTGACTGCAAAGGGAAGGGAAAAGCCTTCGGTATGGAGAATTATCCTAATATGAAATAGGAGGAATTATGAAAAAATTTGCTTTGGGGGGGGAATTCTGGGTTTAGTTTTAATATTTTTTGCCGCTCCGATGGCCTCTGCCATGGGACTTGAGGCAGCCGTGGGGGTATGGAGACCGGATCCATCCGGTGATATAGGTTACAAGGAGGAATCATTGAGCGTAGAGAACGAGCTTAAGTATGATGCGGAGTCCAAGGTATTTGGCCGGGTTAAAATAGATATGCCGCTGGTTATACCCAATATCTATCTCATGGCAACCCCGATGAAATTTGAAGGGGATGGGAGCAAAAATATCAACTTTACATTCGGTGACAAGACCTTCGCAGGCAATACGCCTTTCTCTTCAAGTTTAAAACTGGATCACTATGACGTTGCCCTGTACTATGGTATTCCTTTTCTAAAGACCGCTACCCTTGGGATGTTCAATGTAGAGGCTGGTTTGAATGCCAGGATCATCGACTTGAAGGTTGAAATAAACCAGCCGAGCACAGGAATAAGTGAATCGAAAAGCCTCACCCTACCTGTCCCCATGATTTATCTTGGCGCTCAACTGAAACCCGTAAAATACCTGAGCCTTGAGGCCGAGGCAAGGGGGATCGCCTACAGTTCGAATCATTATTATGATCTGATCGGCAGGCTTAAGGTTCAACCCATTGGCCCGGTCTTCATTGCCGGTGGCTATAGATACGAGGATGTAAAGATTGATCAGAGTGATGTGAAGGGAAAAATCACATTCAAGGGACCGTTTTTAGAATTAGGAATTGTGTTCTGAATATTAACCTGAAAAACAAGATAGGCCCTTCAGAAAGGGGGCAAGAAAGGGGTCTGGCATAAATAATAATTATTTGGTCCCCATGTCCAGGCGCAATCTTTTCAGATTGCGCCTTTTTCTTTGATGATGGTGCCGAAGGCGGGACTCGAACCCGCACGAGCATAGCTCGCCACCCCCTCAAGATGGTGTGTCTACCAAATTCCACCACTTCGGCATTGAAGCATTATTAAATTAGCCACAGAGGACACAGAGATCACAGAGTTTTAAAAACCCCTGAATAGAATTAAACAAAGAGTACGCGTTAAGTGCATAAAATGAATTAAAAGGCTAAAGGTTGCCAAAAAGGGAATTCCTATACAATCAAGTTAATTAGGACACAGATTTTCGCAGATGCCCGCAGAAACAAAAAAGACGCTATGCGCATAGCGCTAAGCGCTAAGCAACTTTCTGTGTACATCTGCGTCCAAAAAGGAATTTAAATTATTCCGCCGATTTTTGCTCATTTCCCCGGAGTTGGCGCGGGCGGTGCAGGTCCTGGCTGAGCCGGAGCGATCGGGGTTCCCTTTTCCACCGCCGTGGGTGGCGGCGGAGGAACCGTTTTCTGCGGCTGGCTTTCTTTCATGATGGAAGCCCCGGTTTTATGGCTGGAGAAGTAGGCCAGCCCGATGGAAGTGACCATGAAAATAATGGCTACTCCCGTAGTGATCTTGGTTAAAAAACCACCCGGACCTGCTGACCCAAACAGAGTCTGGCTGGATCCTCCTCCAAAAGCCGCTCCAATATCAGCACCTTTACTGGTCTGGAGTAAAACAATCAAGATTAAAAGGACACAAATTACAATATGGATAATGGACATGGCCAAGGTCATTCTAATATGGCCTCCTCTCTATTTTCTAAAATTTTATAGCACATCTTCCGCCAAAAGGCTATCTTTTTTTGGTCTATCTGGTCTATTTAGTCTATTTGGTTCTTGCGGGCATCTGGTCGTCTCGCTATTTTGATTTGGGTCTTTACCGAATAGACCAGAGAGACCAAATGACAAAACAGACTAATCCTATTTCAAGGCTCCCTGAACAATTTCAGCAAAAGATTTGACATCCAGGCTGGCCCCCCCTACCAGAGCCCCATCTACATCCTCCCTGGCCATGAGCTCAGCCGTGTTATCGGGTTTTACGCTGCCTCCGTAGAGAATGCGCACCCCTTGAGCCATTGCCGGGGAAAAAAATTCTCTTAATAGTTTACGGATGAAAGCCTGGATTTCCTGAGCCTGCTGCGGCGTAGCGGTCTGGCCTGTACCGATGGCCCACACGGGCTCGTAAGCGATGACCAGAGCTGTAGGGTTTTTCGCCCCCAAATCCTTCAACCCCTCGCGGGTCTGCCTTTCCAACACCGAAAAAGCTGACCCTCCTTGCCGCTCCGTTAATGACTCCCCCAGACAGATGATGGGGATCAATCCTGCTTTGATCAGAGCGGCTGCTTTTTTATTAACGGATTCATCACTTTCGTGAAAATACTGCCTGCGTTCAGAATGGCCGATGATGGCATAACGGCAGCCGGCATCAACGAGCATGGGGGGGGAAATCTCTCCGGTGAAAGCCCCGCTCTCGGCCCAGAATACGTCTTGGGCCGAAACAGCAATGGGTGAACCCAGGAGAGCTTCAGCCGCAGCAGCCAAAGCAGTAAAGGGCGGAGCCACAGCAACTTCCACCGGTCTATTCTTTATTACGGCTAACTCATTTTTAAGACGCAGGCAAAAATCTTTTGTTTCCTTAATGGTTTTATGCATTTTCCAGTTGCCCACGATCAAAGGGGTACGTGGCATGATTCCAATCTCCTTTCAATCTCAAAAAAACTATTTGCCACAGAGAACCCAGAGGTCACCGAGGTAAAAAAACCAAACCAAAGAAATAAAATTCAAAATGGATTTCTTGTGAACGGCTCAAATAATTTGGCAAGCCCTGAATGTTCATTGCGAGCGAAGTAAAGCAGTTTTATGAGATGGCTGCGTCGCTGCGCTCCTCACAACAACTCCTTTTTTAAGGGCTAACTACAAATGAGTATTTATCCAAAATCCCTTTTCTCTGTGTTCTCTGTGTGCTCTGTGGCAAAAATTTAAGAATTTTTTTTCAGGGCTTCTACTCCAGGTAATTTCTTTCCTTATAAGAGCTCCAGGAAGGCACCGCCAGCCGTCGAAATGTAGGAGATTTTCTGGGACTCTCCGGATTGGTGGACCGCCAAATCTGTATCCCCACCCCCAACGACGCTCACCGCCCCCGAACTGACGATGTGCCGTACTAATTCAAAAGTTCCCCGGCTAAAAGGTTTCATCTCGAATGCTCCCATAGGGCCGTT
>JAURYC010000352.1 GCA_030654105.1 Deltaproteobacteria bacterium | reverse complement strand
TCCCATGCCCACGAGGGCAGCGGTCACGCTGAGCATCTCCGGCATGCCCGGGCCTCCTTTGGGACCTTCATACCGGATGACGATGATCTCTCCAGGTTTAATTTTATTGGTGAAAACTGCTTCCCGCGCGGAATCCTCGGTGTCAAAAACTCGGGCCGGTCCGGTGTGCGTCATAATCTTTTCTGACACTGCCGATTGCTTCACCACAGCCCCTCCGGGAGCGAGAGAACCCCGCAGAATGGCAATTCCTCCTTCCTTACGAAGGGGTTTTTGCCGGGAAAGGATGACTTCCGGATTTCGATTTTTTACGCCAGCAAGATTTTCCCGCAAGGTCTTCCCGGTGACGGTGAGAACGTCAAGGTCCAGAAGGCCCAGGAGTTCGCTCAGCACGGCAGGCACTCCTCCTGCATCTTCCAACCCCAGCATGGGAAATTTGCCGCTAGGCTTAATATTGCAAATAAAAGGGGTACGGCGGCTGATCTCGTCAAAAGTTTCCAGGGAAAGGGGAATATCCAATTCATTGGCCAGAGCCAGGAGGTGGAGTACGATGTTGGTGGACCCGCCGAAGGCCATACTGGCTGTGATGGCATTCTTCAAAGCCGATATCGTGAGGATCTGGGAGGGTTTCAAATCCTTTTCCCAGAGGCGGAGGATCTGTTCTCCACTTTCCCGGGCAATCCGTAACTTCTTGGCGTCCACTGCATGAGCCGTTCCACATCCTGGGAGGGAAAGGCCCATGACCTCGGTCAGGCAGCTTGTGGAGTTGGCCGTACCCATCATGGAGCAGGATCCAGGCCCCGGACAGAGGCTGAGTTCAATTTCCTGGAAATCTTCAGCGGTGATCTCTCCCCTGAGCATTCTTCCGTGTGCCTCCCGCGCAGCGGGAAGGACCAGCTGGTCTCCCCGGAAACGGCCGGGCATCATCGGCCCGCCGGTGATCATGATGGCCGGGACATCCAGGCGGGCGATGGCCATCCAGCTCGCCGGGACGATCTTATCGCAGGAAGCCAGAACCACAATGGCATCAAAGCGGTTGGCATCCACGGCCAGCTCGATGGAGTCGGCGATGAGGTTCCGGCTGGGAAGGATGCGCCTCATTCCTAAATGACCTTGGGCGATCCCGTCGCAGAGGGCGATGGTGTTCATTTCGAAAGGAACGCCCCCCGCCATCCGGATGCCTGCTTTGGCTGCTTCAGACAGGGATCGCAGATGAACGTGCCCGGGATTCATTTCCGTCCAGGTGTTGATAACCCCGATAAACGGCTTATCAAAATCCTTATCCGTCAGCCCCAGAGAGCGCAGGAGTGCCCGGTTGGCGGCCCTGGCGTCTCCCCGGTGCAGCATATCGCTTCTTTTTTCCATCCCTGAGTCCTCTTTATGTCTGCGCAGCCCTATCTTTCTTTTGCCGAGCTTTCTGTAGGATGATCACAACCAACAACAAAACCACCCCCATGATATCCGTATAAATACCTGGCTTGATCAAGAGAATGGCTCCTGCGACCAGAAGTAAGCGTTCCACCACATTGGTCTCCCGAATGAACCACCCGATGAGGCCAGCGGCCAGCATGACGACCCCGATTGTGGCGGTAATAAAGGTAGACAGAATCTCCCATAGGGAGCCAACGAAAAGAAGAGATGGTTCATAGACGAACATAAAAGGGATGATAAACCCGGGGGCGCCGATCCGGACGGCGGCCAATCCGGTTTTCCACATATTGGACCCGGCCAGGCCTGCTCCGGCATAAACGGCCAGGGCGACGGGGGGTGTGATCGCCGAGATAATGGCATAATAGAAGACAAACATGTGGGCTGCAATGGGGACTATGCCCAACTTGATCAAACCCGGAACGAGCAATGCCGCCATCACGATATAAGCCGCCGTGGTCGGTAAACCCATGCCCAGGATAATTCCGGCGATCATGGTGAAGAGAAGAGCGGGAGTCAGAGATTCACCCGCTAGATACAAAACAAAGCCCGTAAATTTGAGGCCCAGCCCGGTTAGGTTCACGATTCCAATGATGATGCCGGCACAAGCACAGGCGCAGGCCACTTGTAAAGCTCCCTTCGCTCCGTTTTCCAGAGCATCTAGGATCTTCTCAAGGCCCATTCGCGTTTCTTTCTTTACGTTGGCGAGAATGAGGGCGGCGATGATGGAGAAGATACACGCATACATGGGGGTGTAACCTTCGAACAAGAAATAAAGCATGACCGCCACCGGCAGAAGGAGATGGCCTCGACTCAGCATGACCGCCGCAAGGCGCGGTGGGGCTTCGAGCATTCCCCTGAGGTCTGTCCGGACGGCCTCGAAGTGAACTGCCATGAATACGGAAAGATAATAAAGAATAGCCGGGATGATTGCATGCTTGCAAACCGTAAGGTAAGGGATGCCCATGAATTCAGCCATGACGAAAGCGGCTGCCCCCATGACCGGCGGCATGATCTGGCCCCCCGTAGAAGCCGTTGCTTCTACGGCGCCGGCGAAATGAGGCTGGAATCCCGTCCGCTTCATCATGGGGATTGTAAATTGGCCAGTCACCATGACATTGGCGACCGCGCTCCCCGAGATCGTCCCGAAAAGCCCGCTGGCGACGACGGCGATCTTCCCGGGGCCTCCAGCGGCCTTTCCCGTGGTGGCCGCAGCCAGTTCCATGAAAAACTGGCCGGTTCCGGACTTTTCCAGAAAGACACCGAAGATCACGAAGAGGATGACATAGGTGGCTGAAACTCCTAAAGGAATGCCGAAAATCCCTTCGGTGGTCATGTAAAGCTGGTCAATGATGGCCTCTGTGTTGAAGCCGGCATGACGCATAAGGCCCGGAAGAGAGGGGCCAATGTAGGCGTAAATGAGGAAACATATGGCGGTGATCGGCATGGCTGAGCCGATGCTCCTCCGTGCCGCCTCCAGCAAGGCCAGAACAAATAAGATCCCTACGGCCATATCGGCGGGGCTGAGGGGGTGGACGTAGGGATAGCGAGTAATGAAATATTCATAATTGAGGAAAATGTATAGAATCCCGCCGAGGGAAATTCCCAAAAAAACAAAATCTCCCAAACGGCTGATATATGCCCCTTTTTCTTTCCTGAAGGGATAGAGGAGGAAGATCAAAACCATGGTGAACATGAGATGAATCGAACGATGCAGCAGAGCCTCGGGAGCTCCAAACGCTCCGGTGTAGAGATGGTAGGACGACATCACGATGGCGATCCATGTTGCGATCTTGGCCAAAATTCCCAGCTTAGCGGTCATAGATCCTCCTTCTGATATTTCCAGAAGCCGATGATCATTAAGGGGAAAAGAACGGCAGGGCCGAAGACCCTGCCGCCAGAAAAATGAATCTCCAATCCTCTGCGATTACAGCGCCCCGACTTCCTTATAATATTTGAGCGCTCCGGGATGGAAGGGGATGCCAATATCCATCGCCAGGTCTTTTGCCGTCACTCCTTTCATGTCTTTGACCACATCCCCATAGCGGGGAAGATTTTTCACCATTGTTTTGGTAATCTTATAGACCAAGTCATCGGGAAGTTTGGCGCTGATGATGAGGTGAGTGAAGAATCCAAACCCGTGAACGTCATAATCAACACCCTGGTAAGTTCCCTTGGGAATGTCCCGTCGAATGTATCCGGCGTTGATTTTCTGCATGGCTTTGATCTTGTCATCCGGCAAACTAATCAAGCGGATTTTTCGAGTGGACGCCAGGTCCATAATCGAAGCCTGTGGTACCGTCGTGCATAGAAGCCACCCATCGCAATGGCCATCCTTCATCAGGGCCACAGCATCGCTATAGCCTACATGGTGGACTTTGGACATATCCTTGTAGGAAAGGCCATAGATTTCTAAAACCTGAGTGGCCGCAAACTCCCCCGTATGGCCTTTGGGACCTGGAGAAATCGACTTACCCTTCAGGTCGGCTATGGATTTGATCCCTTTATCTTCTAAGACCACGATCTGGAAATACTGGGGATATAGATTGGCCAACTGCCTCATCTGAGTCATTTTTTGCTTGAAAGGTGGCCG
>JAURYC010000351.1 GCA_030654105.1 Deltaproteobacteria bacterium | reverse complement strand
AAGGTATAATAATTATACTGTGGAATTCGAGTTCGATCCCAAGAAAAGCGACAGCAACAAGCAAAAACATGGGATTGACTTCTATGAGGCCCAAACCCTGTGGAGTGATCCCGATCTCATTGAAATACCCGTCAAAACCAGTGATGAGCCAAGATATTTGGTAATCGGCAAAATATCAGAAAAGCACTGGTCGGGAGTCATAACGTATCGGGGCGACAAGTTAAAGATTATCTCGGTAAGGCGGTCGCGAAAAGAGGAGGTTGAGATATATGAAGGCTCGTGAATTTGATAAGAAATTCGATGAAGGAGGGGATATTTCCAAATACCTTGATATATCAAAAGCAAGGAGACCTAAGCAGGAACAGAAACGGGTAAATGTAGATTTTCCTATGTGGATGATCCAATTGTTGGATAAAGAAGCAAAACGTTTGGGCGTACCTCGCCAATCCATCATCAAAGTCTGGGTTGCGGAGCGTCTTGAAAAGGCATCTTGACCATAAGGGCGAGGGAGCACGAACCTCGTCGCCCATCCTCAAAATCTTACCTTTAATTTTTTTCATTACGCGAATTCACCATTAAAATTGTTAGACCCCCACCCATCTTTCTTCCTTGAACCCGGGAAAGAGGGGGGAATTTTTTCTTGAAAGAAGGCCAAGATCAAGCCTATTATAGAAGAAGAAACTCAAGGGATTGATCGGAAAACTCCTTAAAAGAATAGAAAGAAAGGAAGCCATGAAAAAAGGACGCATCAAGGTGATGCAAGGAAACGAGGCCTGCGTGGAGGCGGCCATCCTGGCGGGCTGCCGCTTTTTCGCCGGCTACCCAATCACGCCGGCCAGCGAGATCCTGGAAGGGATGGCTCGGCGGCTGCCGCTGGTCGATGGCTTTTGCCTGCAGGCGGAGGATGAAATCGCGGCCATTGTCGCCGTTGTCGGGGCCTCCTGGGGCGGGGCTAAGGCGATGACCGCCACGAGCGGGCCCGGCTTCTGCCTCATGCAGGAGGGAGTCGGCCTGGCCGCCAGTGTTGAATCCCCGTGTGTCATCGTCAACGTACAGCGGGGGGGACCCGCTTCGGGCCAGTCCACCTCGACGGCCCAGGGGGATCTCTACCAGGCGCGCTACGGCTCCAATGGGGACTATTCCCTCATCACCCTCTGCCCTTCCACATCCCAGGAAATGTTCGACCATACGATCCGGGCCTTCAACCTGGCCGAACGGTTCCGGATTCCCGTCATTATCCTTTCGGATGAGGTTGTCGCCCACATCCGGGAGAAGGTGACCATCCCGGATCCGGACCAGTTGGAGATCGTCGAGCGGAAGAAGCCCACGGTCCCCATGGAAGAGTTTATCCCCTTCCAGGCGGGAGAGGATGACGTACCGCCTATGCCGGCCTTCAACACGGGCTATAAAATCCCCGTGATCTCCCAGGCCAAGAGCCTCTCCGGTAACCGGGGAAATGCCAAGGAAGCCGAGGTGTTCATCCACCGCATCACCCGCAAAGTGGACGCCCACATTGCCGAATTCGCCGATGTCCGCACCTATGGAGACGAGAAGGCGGAGACCGCCTTTGTTTCCTTTGGCTCCGTGTGCCGGTCGGCGCGGAGCGCCGTCGATATGGCCCGGGAAAAAGGCCTCGCGCTCCGGTCGGTTGAAGTGAAAACCATATGGCCGTTCCCCGACGATCTTCTCCGGAGTAAACTTACGGGAGCCAAGCGCATGGTCGTGGCGGAGATGAACCTCGGAATGCTCGTCAATGAGGTTCGGAGAGTCATCCGGCGGCCGGACATCCCGATTGAGTTGTTCTCTAAAATCGGGGGCATTTACCCGCAGCCGCAGGAGTTCCTGCGGTTCCTGGAGGAGAAACGATGAACCCACTCGGCGAAAAATACCTCAGGAAGAATTTTCTTCCTTTCCTCTTTTGTCCAGGCTGCGGCGACGGAATGATTGTCCAGGCCTTCCTGGAAGCCGTGGATGATTTGGGAATCATCAACGATCTGGCCCTGGCGGCCGGCATCGGCTGCAGCGCCTGGATCCCCGTTTACATCCACGCCGATGTCCTCAAGGTTCTTCACGGCCGCGCCATCCCCGCA
Organism: Deltaproteobacteria bacterium; assembly: GCA_030654105.1. Taxonomy (NCBI): domain Bacteria; kingdom Pseudomonadati; phylum Myxococcota; class Myxococcia; species Deltaproteobacteria bacterium. The sequence continues at coordinate 3,109 of JAURYC010000351.1, read as the reverse complement.
GCCATCGGGCTGAAGGCCACTCGGCCTTCCCGTAAGGTCGTCGTCTTCACGGGAGACGGGGACGGTCTGGCCATCGGGGGGAACCACTTGCTCCACGCCGCCCGCCGGAACATCGACATCACCGTCGTCATGGTCAACAATCAAATCTATGCCATGACCGGGGGGCAGGTCGCTCCCAGCACGCCAGTGGGGTCCAGGACGCAAACCACCCCTTATGGCAACCTTGAGAAACCGCTGGACGGTTGCAAGGTGGCCATCGCGGCCGGGGCCACCATGGTCAGCCGCTGGTCCACGGCCCACCCCAAGGCGCTCAGTCGAACTTTTAAGAAAGCAATGAACCACAAAGGCTTTTCCTTTGTGGAGGTCATCTCCCAGTGCCCGGTGCAGACCGGGAGGTACATCCTGGGTTCCGGCGCCCCCCACTTCAACCTGCAGTGGATCAAGGACCACTGCGTGCCGGTCGAAGACCCTTCCAAAATAGGAGAGGTCGAGGCGCAGGGGAAGATTCCCGTGGGGGACTTCCTGCAAATTGAGAAGCCGGAATTCATGGAAGAAGTCCAGCGGATGAATCAGAAAGTGAAAGAGGCCCAGTCCAAAGGAGGAGAGCGTTGAAAGGCGCAGAACGAATTGAAATCGACCGCAGGTACTGCAAGGGCTGCATGCTCTGCAAGTACATTTGCAAGTACGAGGTGTTTGAGCCGGGACAGGAAAGGAGCGCTCTCGACTATCTCATGCCCCGGCCGGTGAAACTGGAGAACTGCCGGGTCTGCCGGCTCTGTGAGTCCCACTGCCCGGACATGGCCCTGTTTGTGGTCGCCAGAAAGAAAGGTGGGGAAAAAGAATGAGGAAAGAGATCATCTTCGCGGGCTTTGGCGGCCAGGGAATCATCCTTATGGGCGTAGTCCTGGCCCAAATGATGGAGAATTTTCCCGATCTGCAGGTGACTCAGGCCCAATCCTATGGGCCGGTTTCCCGCGGCGGGGCGTGCCGCACCGATGTGGTCATCTCCGACCAGGAGATCAATTTCCCCAAGAGCGCGCGCCCGGACCTGATGGTCTTCATGTCCGAGGAATCGGTGAAACGGTACCTCCAGGAGGGGAACCCGGAAAAGACCCTCGTGATCTACGACAGCACCCTGATCAAGTCGATTCCTGCCCCCTACAAGAAGACCTTTCCCGTCCCGGCGACCAAGGTCGCTGAGGAGGAGTTGAAAAGCCGGATCGTGGCCAACATGTTCATGCTGGGGGCGGTCATCGAGCTGATCACCCCGGGGAGCTTCCCTGTTCTGCAACAGGTCGTCAGGAAAAGCGTCCCTGCCAAAAGCGAAGCCGTCAATATGAAGGCCCTGGAAGCAGGCTACGAATATTACCGGACGCACTGCGCCGGGTAGGGATTTCATTGTTATTTCACTACCAATAAGTTGGTCAGCTCCGCTATGTCCTTGAGCTTATCCAGGTTATCGATCTTCTCCAGGACTTTTCTGACCTTCTCGGTTTTGAACGCTGTGCCAGCCAGCAGGCGAAATTTATCATAAATGTCATTCTCCGAACCCGGGTTCTCCGGCTCCCCCTTGGGGTCGAGAATCTCGGAGGTCAGTTTTCTCCCGTCGGTCAGGAAAATTTCCGCCCGAGCGCCCCGGTGATCGGGAACAAGCTTGTCCAGGTCAGGGTCAGGATAAACGTCTACTTTTTTCATCAGCGCCTGCACGGCCTGGTCGTTAAGGACTTTAGGCTTGAATTCTCCCAGACCAACTTTCCCGTAGAGAATGGCGACCGCCGCAGCGTAAGGCAGGCTCATCTTGCCAGTGATGGGGGTGGAAACCTGTTTCCCGTCGATCAGTTTGGCGGCGATGGTATAAGTGTAGACATTTACTTTCTCAATATCCTCAGGTCGAAGGGGAGTCTGACTGCGAATGTCCAGGATGGCATCAACAGGAGCATGGCTGTGCCGGCAGGAGGCGTAGTATTTCACGTAGGTGTTCATGATCTCATACTTTTCTCCCAATCCTTCCACCACTCTTTGGGGGTTGAAGGTGTCGGCAAAGGCTTTGTAGAAACCTCTCTTATCTTCCAGAATGTAGGCCGGGCCGGTGAAACCTGATTGGGCCAAATAGGCTGAGAGAATTCCGTTTTGGGCCGCCTTTCCTGCATGGAGGACCTTGGTCATGGTTCCATCAGCCATGAAAGCGAATAGGCCCGCAGCCTGAGACCCGGCAATACCTAATACGGAGATCATTTTCGCCTCGTTCAGCCGCAAAAGCCGTCCAGCCGCTGCCGCAGCTGCGAAAGTTCCACAGGTCCCGGTCGTGTGAAAACCGCGGTTGAAATGGGAAGGATTACCTCCGGCTCCAATTCGGCCGAAAATTTCATATCCAGCGACAATGGCAGAGATGATATCTTTCCCTTTCACCTTTTCCTTCTCAGCCAAAGCGAGCACAGCAGGGATGACTACCACTCCCGGATGGCCTTGAGCGAAGCGGTTGCCGTCATCCAGTTCCAGCACGTGGGACATGATGCCGTTGGCCATGGCCGCTTCCAGAACTCCGACCTTTCCTTTCCCCGTAAAGAGGGTAGATTCCTTGCGGGGGTTCAATTTTTCAGCCAATTTTTTAGCAATCAGAGCTTCCGGCATTTTAGATCCGGCCAAGGCTGCCCCGAGAGTATCCATCAAGCAATGCTTGGCTTTCAGGATAACTTCTCCCGGCAAGCTTCGGTATTTGAGGTGAACGATAAAGCTGGCCAATTTCCCAGTGAGGGTTTCCATTTGAGTTTCCTCCATTGAAGCATTCGTTGCCTTTAGCCTATCAAAAAGTTCTGAAGGAAGCAATGCACTTGGTTTTTTGATAACGGTGAAAGATTCTGTCTTGACAAATGAGTTGAGAAAAATGATGATAAGCTAAAAGAATTTCATTACTCCCAGTGGGAAAAAATTATTAACGAGACTTACCCTGGAGGATTTAATGGAAGATTTTCACCGCATCAAACGCCTTCCTCCTTATGTCTTTTCCATAGTTGACGACCTAAAGATGAAAGCCAGAAGACGAGGGGATGATATCATCGATTTGGGAATGGGGAACCCGGATTTGCCGACTCCTCCCCACATTGTAGAA
>JAURYC010000350.1 GCA_030654105.1 Deltaproteobacteria bacterium | reverse complement strand
AGGTCTCCCTTTATTGCATCCCGACTTTTTCATTCAAGCTCCCCGCCAGATGGGCAGAGCGGGAGGTATTTTTTCTACCATTATCGGAACCATAGCCCTGACCGTAGTAGCCATTGTCATCGCCACTCCCTTGGGAGTGGGGACCGCTATCTTTCTCCAGGAATACACCCGGGAGAGCGGGGTCAGCCGGGTCATCCGCTTCGGCACAGATTGTCTGGCCGGGGTCCCATCGATTATTTTCGGCCTTTTTGGCTTCGTTTTTTTTGTGATCTTTTTACGAATGGGTTGGTCTATCCTTTCGGGTGGGCTCACCTTGGCTACCATGATTCTCCCTACGATCATCTGTACCGCGGAAGAAGCCATCAAATCCGTTCCCTACACCTACCGCGAAGTGAGTTTTGCTCTGGGAGGGACCCGCTGGCAGACCATAAGGAAGATGGTTCTGCCCAATGCCTTTCCCGGTATTCTGACTGGAGTTCTCCTGGGAGTCGGGCGAAGCGTGGGAGAGACGGCTGCGGTGATCCTCACGGCCGGCTCCTCCTTTATAACTCCCGACTCTTTATTCTCCCCGATCCGGACCATGGCGGTTCATTTTTACATCCTGGCCCGGGAAGGGATTTCTATGGAGATGGCTTATGCCACCGGAGCTGCCCTGATCCTTTTAATCCTGGCTATCAATACCGTGGCCAACTGGATGATGTACCGTTATGCCCATAAGGCTTGAGGAATCTTCGTTCATGGAGAAGCAAGCTAAAATTGCCATTCAGAATTTTCACTTTTATTACGGGACTTTCATGGCCTTGAAAGATCTCAACCTTTCCATCCAGCCCAACCAGATCTTCGCCATTCTGGGTCCGGCCCGGAGTGGAAAGACGACCCTGCTCAAAAGCATGAACCGCCTCACCGATCTGATCTTCGGGACGAGCCACACGGGCCAGATATTCATCGACAGTCAAGAGATCTATGGTCCGGAGATTTCCCTGCCGGAATTGCGCCGGCGACTGGGGATGGTTTTCGATCTGCCGACCGCGCTTCCTCTTTCCATTTTCGAAAACGTAGCCTGTGGGCCACGATTTAAAGGGCTCAGCGAAAAAAGCCGATTAGAAGAGATCGTAGAAAAATCGCTGCAAGCTGCGGTTCTTTGGGATGAGGTTAAAGACCGGCTGCAGAGCTCGGCCTTGAGGCTATCGGGAGGACAACAACAGAGGTTGTGTATTGCCCGCATGCTAGCCCTGGAACCGGAGATCCTCATGCTCGACGAACCCTGTTCCGGACTGGATCCCATTTCGACCGCCAGCATTGAGGAGTCTCTCACCAAACTAAAAGATAAATACACGATCCTTCTCGTACCCCACAATATCCAGCAGGCCTCCCGCGTGGCCGATCGAGTGGGTTTTTTCCTGGAAGGAAAAATGGTGGAAGAAGGGTCGGCCTTTGACCTTTTCACCAGACCGAAAAACAAAAAAACGGAAGATTATATTAGCGGAAAATTCGGGTAGCAGGGAAAGGAGATACCATGGAAACCCATTTTCAGCAAGAATTAAATAAATTGAAGGAAAATCTTCTCAAGATGGCCGGTTTGGCCGAACAGGCCATTAGTAATGCCGTGGAGGCGTTGGTGCAAAGAAATATGTCCCTGGCTGAGAAGACCATCAAGGAAGATGAGAAGATTAATCAAATGGAGATCTTGATCGATGAATGGTGTTTAAAACTTCTGGCGTTATACCAGCCAATGGCTGCCGATCTGCGATTCATCACTTCGGCTATGAGGATTAACATCGAACTGGAGCGGATTGGCGATCTGGCCGTAAACATTGCCGAGCGGGTGATTTTCCTAAATCAGGAGCCGCAGCTGAAACCCTACATTGATATTCCCCGCATGGCCGAGATCACCCAAGCGATGGTCAAAGACGTGCTGGATGCCTTTGTCAACGGCGATACCAACCTGGCTCGGGCGGTATGCGAGCGGGATGACCAGGTTGATGCCTTAAATGATCAGGTGTTTCGCGAGTTGCTGACGTACATGATGGCCGATCCCAAGACCATCACTCGCGCCGTACACCTGATCATCGTCAGCCGCTGTCTGGAAAGGATTGCCGACCACACTACCAATATCGCCGAAGGGATAATTTTTATGGTGAAGGCCCTGGTCATCAAACACCACGCGGACGCCAAGGCAGAAGAGACCAAGAAATGAATCCGAATATTGGTAGAGGGATCAAGAGGGGAGGGGGTTGAATGAAAAAACAAATCGTGACCATTCTGCTCATTCTGGGAGTCATGATCGCGGGGGTTGATAGAATCCCGGCCCAAGACCAAGGGCCTGCCCAAAAGCGGATCATGATCGAGCGGGGAGAAAAGGTTAAAGGGCAACGGCTCGCATTGGTCAAGAAAGTGGTTGAAAGCTATAAAGGGTGTCAGGTTTTATCAGACAGGGATGAATTAACGGGGCTGGTCATCAACGGGAAAACCTATGGCGATTTTACCATCGTCATCCGCGACGCCAAGCAAACGATTGTTGTGGTCACGGCCGATGGGATAGTCAGTTTCGATTACTGAACAGAATAAGAGGCGAGGGTTCAAGTCCCCCCTCGCTTACTCTTTTTTTTTCTTAGCCTCTTCGTACCCCAGGGCCATGTTATACAAAGCCCGGTCGAAAAAGAGGATCACCCGGTTATTCAACTCCATGGCGCGAAGCAATTCGTAGGCGCTATCGTAGAAACCGGAATGCAGGATGAATAGCCACAGATGGCGGCGAAAGAGGATAAAGGAGTAAATCAATTCCGGGAGAGGGAACCCTTCATGGTAACGTTCCTCTCCATATTTCTTGTAAAATTTTGCGGTTTCTTCTTTGGGAGTTGAAATACTGAGCCAGCGACTTAGGCTTTTATACATGTTGCGTGCCCTTTCGAAAAGTAAGTCTTCTTCGAAGGTATGGTAGAAGGGGGTGTTGACGTTTTTCTTTACATCCTTCAACCATTGGATCGCTAAATTATCCGCATTTTTTTCGATCAATTCTACCAATGACTGAGAAATCATCTTCTCCTCCTTGAGAGATAATCGCTAGGTTCAAAATCTGACCCCAGCGGCCACAGTACGGTAGAGCCGCAACCCATTTAGGCCTCCCTCACTTTTGTCCTCTCCCCCCGTATGGGGGGAGAGGGAAGGGTGAGGGGGGGTAGTAATTTGTATGATGTCCCATTCGTTTTGCGAAATTCAATAATTTTTTCAAACCCGATTTAAAGGGTTTTTGCACGATCCCTTTTTCCGTAATGATGGCCCGAATGTACCGGCTGGGAGTGACATCGAAAGCCGGGTTTAGAACCTTGGCTCCCTTCGGAGCGATGCGTCGGCCACAAAAATAGGTCATTTCCGCTTCCGGTCTTTGCTCAATAGGAATCCCTTCTCCCTTGCCGATCGCCAGGTCCACGGTAGAAAGGGGGGCTGCTACATAAAAAGGGATCCGGTGGGCGTGACAAAGGCGGGCTACGGAATAGGTTCCGATTTTGTTGGCCACATCGCCATTGGCGGCAATCCGGTCCGCTCCCACAATGGCTAAATGAATTTTCTCCTGGGCCATGAGCGCACCGGCCATATTGTCGGCGATCAAGGTGCAGGGAATGTGGTCTTTCATCAGCTCCCAGGTCGTTAAGCGGGAACCCTGCAGGAGCGGGCGCGTTTCGTCTACAAAGACATGAATACGCTTGCCCGCCTCAACAGCAGCGCGGATGACCCCTAAGGCCGTGCCATAACCCGCTGTAGCCAGTGCTCCGGCGTTGCAGTGGGTAAGAATGGAACAACTGTCCGGGATGAGAATCTGACCCTGCCTACCCATTTCCCGGTTGGCTGCGACGTCTTCTCTTAAGATTTGGGTGGCTTCTTGCAGGAGTCCTTCCTTAACCGCCAATACCCCTTGCTTTTGGTTTTCTTCAGCAACCCGCTTCATCCGTTCTACCGCCCATACAATATTCACGGCCGTAGGGCGAGTGGCGATTAGAATTTGAGCCACCTTGAGGATTTTCCGTCTAAAGACGAAGGGGTTTTTGGTTTTGATCTGGCGAGCGCCGAGGACTATCCCGAAAGCGGCAGCTACACCAATGGCTGGAGCTCCCCGGATGATCATTTTTTTAATGGCTCTGGCCACATCCTGGTAATTGACGCATTGATAGTAAGCTTCCGTCTGGGGAAGCCGAGTCTGGTCCAAAAGAAAAAGTTTATCATTCTTCCATTCCAGAGTTCTCAAGTCCATGCCAGAAGTTAACATATTAAGAAAAAGTCAGCAAGAAGAAATCGGTCTCTGCCTCCACTCTGGCTAAAATAATAAGGAAAAAAAGAAGGGAAAGGGGGCAAGTTTTCTTTTGCCTTTGCATAACTCCTTCTTTTTTTGCTAATATGTGATAGTTTCAGCTGAAGGAGGAATACGGAAGATGAGAAAACAAGAAAAGAATTTGCAAATTATTACCGCAGGATTGCTTTTTTTAGCCTGCCTATTCCTTGTCTCACCCCGGGAAATAGCCGGTGCGGAACGGCCTTACCGGATTGGATTTACCGTTCCCTTGACGGGAGCATTCGGCAAGGATGGTTCCTTAGTGAAGGACGCTTACATTTTTTGGCAAGAAACGGTTAATGCCCAGGGAGGGATAGCTGTCAAAAAGAAACGTTATCCTGTGGAACTAATCTATTACGACGATAAAAGCGAACCGCAGAGTAGCGCCAAATTGGTGGAAAAATTGATTACGGAAGATAAAGTGGATCTCATCCTGGGAGGGTTCGGTTCCAGCCAGGTGATCGCGGCCAGCGCGGTCTCGGAAAAATTCCGCTACCCCATGACCTGCGGGGCCGCCAGCACGCTGAAGCTTTTTGATCGAGGGTCCCAATATTATTTTTCGCTTTTGGGCAAAGCCCCCGAAGAAGTTCGGGGATGCATAGAAATCCTGCCAACCTTGACTCCCCGACCTGCGACGGCGGCCATCATCGGGGCCAATATTCCTTTCAGCGCCGATGCTGCGGACGGCTTCAAAGCTTACGCCCCTAAATTCGGAATTAAAGTTATCCATTTTGAGCTCTTCCCCATGGCTTTGACCGACTACAATTCCCTGCTGAATAAAGTAAAGGGGAAGAAACCCGATGTGCTTTTAGTGGGCTCCCATTCCCTGGTCGCCATCCGCGTGATGAAAGGGTTAAAAGAAGTTGATTTTACGCCCCAAGGGGTTTTTTTCAGTTATGGCCCCACGGTTCCCGATTTCCTCAATTCTTTGGCCAAGGATGGAGAATATGTTTTTGCCGCCTCGGAATGGACGCCTAATCTCCCTTACCGGGATAACGTGTTCGGCACAGCAAAGGATTTTTACCACAAATACATAAAACGGTTCGGGCGGTCTCCTGATTTCGTGGAGGCGGCCAGCGTAGCTGGCGCTCTGGTGCAGCAACAGGCCTTGCAGGAACTCGGATTCACCCCCCCGCTGCAAGACGCCGACCGGGAAAAAATTATGAAGTTTTTTTATTCGAAGCGTTTTGACAATTTCTATGGTCCAATCCGTTTTGGCCCAGACGGAGCTAATGAAATTCATCCTCCAGTGGTGGTCCAGGTTCAAGGGGGAAAACTCGTTAACGTTTTCCCGCCGGATACGGCTGAAGGAAAGCCCGTCTATCCTATGAAGCCATGGAAAAAAAGATAAGGGAACCCCGCCGGTAATTTTTCCATGATTCTTTTTTGGCAATCGCTGGTTAATGGGCTTCTTTTAGGAGGAATTTACGCGGCCTGCTCCGCAGGCTTCTCCCTCGCTTTCGGAGTCATGGGCGTAGTGAACCTCAGTCATGGTGACTTCGTAATGTTAGGGGCGTTTATTACCTACTGGCTTTTTATCCTGACAGGAATGGACCCCTTTCTCACGCTTCCCTTTACCCTTTTGATCCTTTTTTTCCTCGGTTTTTTTTTACAGCGACTGACCATCAATCGCCTGGTAGGTTCACCTCCGATCATGTCCTATCTCCTGACCTTCGGGCTCCATCTGGTGCTTTCTAATCTGGCCTTGAGGGCCTGGACCGCCGACTTCCGTACCGTGCAAACTCCTTATTCGGGCCTCACCATGAACTTCGCAGGGCTGGTTATACCTTACTCTCGCTTAGCCACCTTTATTATGGCCATGGTGGTTATTCTCGGCCTCTATTTCCTCCTTTATCGTACAGAAACTGGGCGGGCTATCCGGGCCACGGCGCAAGATCGGGAAATAGCCCAGCTCATGGGGGTAAAAATATTTAAAATTTACACCCTCACCTTTGCGTTGGCCGCGGCTATAACCGGCTTGGCCGGTTCTCTGATTTCTTTCACCTTTGTCATTCATCCCCAGATGGGGCTTCCCTTCACCATCACGGCGTTTTGTGTCGTAGTTCTGGGAGGAATGGGTTACGTTCCTGGAACCCTGTGGGGAGGGATCATTTTAGGGCTCGTGGAATCCCTGGCGACAACCTACCTAACCGCAGGGATATCGGTGGCAATTACTTTTTTTCTGCTGCTCATTATGCTCATTGCCCGGCCGCAAGGCATCCTCGGAAAAGGAATTGTGGAGTAAAGGATCGTAATGCTTATGAGGCGTGCAGGATTGAACGGTATTTTGCTCCCTCTTCTAATTTTAGGGGCTATCCTGTTACTCCTTCCCTTGTTGGGAATTGAGGGATACCGGCTGCGCCTTCTCAGTCTCCTATTTATGTGGGTTGCGCTGGCGGGCTGCTGGAATCTGATGTCAGGATCCACTGGATACATCGACTTCGGCCCGGTGGCTTATTTCGGCGTTGGTTCCTACTGCACCGCCCTTTTCATGATTAAAGGCGGGTTTCCATTTTTGCTCAGTGTTTTTATAGCCGGATGGGTATGCGCGGCTTTATCCCTGGCCATCGGTCTTTCAACCCTGAGGCTTCAGGGAGCCTATTTTGCCATTGCCACCTTTGCAGCTGCGGAAGCGCTGAAACAGGTTGTGCTCGAGAGTGATCGAGTGCTGGGTATAGATTTTTTTGGGGGGGCTCACGGTTTGACTCTTCCATCTCCCCCCCCGGGAATTTTTTTCTATTATGTCATGCTTTTTTTCATGGGGTTGGTGGCGTCCCTGACCGCCGTGATCCAAAAAAGTAAATTGGGTTATGGCCTCCGAGCCATACGAGATGCCGAACAGGCCGCGGAGTTGACGGGTGTCCCCACCCTCCAGATTAAGGTACGGGCCTATATCCTGAGTTCGAGTCTTATCGGATGTATCGGAGGGGTAGAAGCTTACTGGTTGACCTATATCATTCCCGACGATGTTTTCAATGTGATGCGCACCATCCAGATGGTCATCATGACCCTCTTGGGAGGGATGGGAACGATCCTTGGCCCGGTCATTGGAGCGAGTTTTCTTACTCTGATATCAGAATTTTTGGGCGCCAAATTTGTCTATGATTATTTAATTTTCGTAGGGCTGGTTATCGTGATTGTAATCCTTCTGATGCCCCAGGGAATTATTGGGACCCTTGTTAAAAAAAGAGGGAAATCGCCATGGCTTTTTTAGAATGCCGCAGGGTGACCAAGCGTTTTGGCGCCCTGGAAGCGGTTCGCAATTTTTCTTTTGCTCTCCGGCCCGGGGAAATCCTGGGATTAATTGGCCCCAACGGTTCTGGCAAAACTAC
>JAURYC010000349.1 GCA_030654105.1 Deltaproteobacteria bacterium | reverse complement strand
TCAGGCGATCATTAATACCGTCTGGAATAAAGGTGAAATCATCTCCGGATATGATTCATCCCTGTACCGATAAGATCAATGTAGTGCTTGGAGCGCAATAGTCGCCTATGGAATGACTGGGGATTATGGGTGGGAAATTGATCATACCATCCCAGTGTCTAAAGGCGGAGTAGATCACCTCAGCAATCTTCAACCCCTCCATTGGCGAAATAACAAAGGCAAAGGTGATAATTATCCGAATTGGACGTGTACAATGACTGGGAAATAAGGGATACCTAAATCCGATAACAATCGAGGCTCTTGCAAAAGTATTTTTTTGTGGTTCGACAAGCTCACCACGAACGGAAAAACTAAATAATTTCAACCTAAGCCCGTTCACCCTGAGCCTGTCGAAGGGTAAATTACGGACTTTTGCAAGAGCCTCAATCATTAGTCGATAATTGTTAGCAATAGAGTCCAATCTGCTCGGCAATTGGTAGCTGACTTGCAACAATTAAAATAGTGTCGAGGTAGGAAGGTCCCTGATTTTAATCGGGTCGCGCAAAAATTCATTCGCATCCCCTGAGGTTATTTCGGATAGAACCTGCCTGGCATCTTCGATCTCTGCCAGGAAACGAATAACCTTTTCTTGATCCAAGGCCGCCATTTCAGCCTTCCAAGACTTCCCGCAAGGATTCCATGCGGAAATGGAAATTGGTCATCGATTTTTCCCCTATCTCTTCGATGAAATCCGTGATGGTGCCTTCCTCCCCCTTAAGAATTACATAATTCCCTTTGAAAATCCTGACCAGAAAATGGTTGGGGGCGTTATTGAGAATGAGGACTTCGGGGGGAGGAAAACTCACTCCCCTTGGGGTAAGTGCATTGTATATCTCCGCTTCGATTCTTGCTTCCACCACATATTCGGCTGTTTGGATAAAATCGGGACTCACATAAAGGGCGATATCCATATCCCCATATTTCCCCGCCATGGAGGGATTCACCAGGGATCCAAAGAGAAGGGCAAACAAGATTTCTTCATGCCTGTGAAATACAGCTTTCAATTCTTCGGCGATGAGTCTCTTATCGTGCTCCGTTAATTCTTTTAATGGTCGGAAAGACATGGGCACACTTCCATTTTAAATCAAGTTAAATCAAGAAATTCTCTAACCATCATACAAGAACGGGAAGAAAAGTCAAAAACTTTCATTTCTTGCTGAATTTTAACGATAATTGTGGAAACGGGCTTAACGAATTAAGTATTTCGACTTTCTTGCCCCTGGCTCAACCCTTTCTCCAAGGTATCCAGCACCTGAAGGAAACGATGATCTTCCCGGAAAATCTTCTGCCCGTGATTTCCCCAGGCAATCACATGATAGAATACACCAGTAAAATGGATTCGAGGGCGTCAGGCCGCGGTAAGAAAATGACCTCAAATCCTCTTAAGCCAATACTGAATTATTTAACCCCATTTTCCTTTTTAATTAGAATTCCCACGGTAAATCCCGTAGCTTTGCAGCGCCTTCCACATGGCCATGATGTTTTCGGGTGGAGTCTCGGGCTGGATGGCCTGGGTGGCGGCGAATACGAATCCGCCTCCCGGGGCAAGGTCTTCGATGCGCCGTTTTACTTCGTCTTCCACCTCTTGCGGGGTTGAAAAAGGAAGGGTATGCTGAATATCCACTCCGCCACCCCAGAAGGTGAGGGAGTCGCCGAACTCCTTTTTTAGTTTTCGCGTATCCCCCATATCTTTCGCCCCTACCTGAATTGGGTTTAAGATTTCCACCCCCATCTCGATGATATCGGGTATGAGCGGGTGTATAGCCCCGTCCGAATGGAGAAGGATTTTCTTGCCGTACCGCTTTTTGATAAAAGAGAAAAGCTCAGCATAGCGGGGTTTGATCAGCTTGCGGAACATTTCGACCGAAACCCACAGGCTGTGTTGATGCCCGAAATCATCCATCTCACCAACGCTGTCGATCCATTCCCCCATGCGGTCTAAGACATTCTGGTAAAAGCTGAGTTTCAGCTGGAGGAGTTTGTCCAGAAGCCATTCCGTTCGCCGGGGGTCGAGGACGAGATCGGTAAAGAAACGTTCGTGCCCCTCGAGCTGGGCTCCAAATTGGAGCAGCCCCGAGGAAAACGGACTCCCCAGGACAAAGGCGGGATTGGCCTGTTTTCTCACCGCCAGGACTTCGTTCTCCACTCCCGCAAGACGGTTGGGATCCAGCGGATCCGGCCAGGGAAAGCGCGGGAGATCGGAGGTTTCAACTTCGGATAACGGTTGATGGAAGATGAAGAAATGCAGCCCCTGGTCCTTGGCCAGCTTCCGTCCGATACCCCACTCATCGTAGAAAAAGGAATAACCTCCCTCTTCCTGCATCTTCAATGACCAGGAGCCCTTAGGGCGGACCCGGAAAGACCGGGTGTCCACTCAGAACCTCTGCAAAAAATTTTCGCTTAATTTCGCCCGCTGGCTGGCGGTATCCCCAACTTCTCCTTTTTCGTCCGCATGGAGATACTTCAGTAAATTCCGGTAAGCCTGTATGGAGATTCCACTGGGACCCAGAGCTCCTAGATCGTAGGGAACCCGATCCGGCTCCCGATGTGAAAGGGCTATCAGAATTCGTTCCCTGGAATCCATAGATTCAACCTCCAAAATCCAGTTTTACAGGTCAGGGCAAGCTGCAGGAAAGGTCCCGCCATTTCTGTCGAATTCTTCCTGATCAAAACAGATGACTTCAAGAAGGGAATTATATTCTTGGGCCTCGGGAAAAAGCAAAATTGATTCCTAGGTTGCGGTTCGCAGCCTTTCGGTCTCCTTCAGATCGAGTTTCGAGGTCGCCGGGTCGAGCGCGACCCGGTAGACTTCCCTTGCCTGGGCAAGACTTACGAGCCCATTGATGACATCTTCGCGTACCATCTCGGGATCACGTTCCTCGGGCCGGTAGAAGCCTCCGCCCCCGGGAAGCTCCAGGGTGACCCGTTGGCCGGGCTTGAGGATGTACTTGGTTTTGGCATGGGGCACGGTCCCGTCATCCAGGTAAATGCGACCCTTCGCCCCGTCGAGTCCCCCTGCGAACCCCTTTGCCGCGAAGCGGATGCGGTCATACATGGGTGAGTGCTGGGATGAATGTCCTCCGCGTACTTTAAGAACCATGCGCTGACCCAGACCGCCCCGGAATTTCCCGGGCCCGCCGCTGTCCGGGATAAGCTCGCGGCATTCGATGAATATGGGGGATACATTTTCCACCAATTCCACGGGTACGCCGTGAATGCCGCTGGGAAAGGCGGTGGCCGAGAGGCCGTCCTTGGTCGGGCGGGCGCCGGTCCCCCCGGCGGAAAAGAAAACGTAGCAGAAATGATCGCCGCGCTCGTCGGTGCCGTCGAACTGGGTGTTCCAGAGACTCTGGGCTCCTTCGGCAATGACCCGGTCGGGGATCACGTTGCTGAGCGCCCCGAAGACCGCCGCCGAAAGGAAATGGCCCAGGATGTGGCGCGCTCCCACTGGAGCGGGACGCTGGCAGTTCAGGATGCAGCCCTCGGGTGCGATTACGGTAAGGGGGCGGAAGCTTCCCTCGTTGTTCGGGACTTCCGGGCTCACCGAGCACTTGATAGGGTACGTGGTGTAGGCGTGGCAGTAACTGTAGACCACGTTGATTCCGCGGTCCGACTGGGGAGAGGTCCCGGTGTAATCGGCGATCATGCAGTCCCCGGCTACCGTGATGGCAAGCTTAACCGCGATGGGCTCGTCAAAACCGTCCATGTCGATCTGGTGACAATAGGTTCCGTCGGGAATGGCCCGAATGGCCTCCCGCATGGAGTGCTCGCTGCGCTCTATAATGGCCGTCGATAGTCCGTCCAGGTCGGAAAGGTCGTGGTCTTCCATCATCTCCACCAGCTTCTTACCGCCCACCTCGTTGGCCGCAATCATGGCATAAACGTCCCCCAGTACCATTTGGGGAACACGGACATTTGCGCGGATGATCCGGATGAGGTCCTCATTCATGCGTCCCCCATCCACCAATTTCATGATCGGGATGGCCAGCCCTTCCTCGTAGATGGAGGGGGCGTCGGCGCCGAAGATGCGGCCGCCAATGTCCATAACGTGACAGGTGTTGGCGAAAAGCCCTATGGCCCGTCCCCGGTGGAAGACGGGAGTCACCACCGTGAGGTCGTGATGATGGCCAGAGGCTAACCAGGGGTCGTTGGTTACGAGCGTGTCTCCAGGCTGTAGGTTTTTCATGGGGTACTCACGGAGAAAATGGCGCACGGAGGTAGCCATGCAGTTGATGTGACCGGGTGTTCCGGTAACCGCCTGGGCAATCATGTTTCCCCTCGCATCGAAGACGCCTGCGGAGAGATCGCCCGCTTCGCGCACCACGGTGGTGAAACTTGCGCGCATAAGGGCCGCGGCCTGCTCGTTGGTTATGGAGATAAGGCGGTTCCAGAGAACCTCAAGGGTGATCGGATCAAATGGGTTCGTTTTCATATCGCTGCTCAGTTGGACCTTCCCATGAATGCAAGTGTGTGTTTTTGGCAGAAGAGCATGTTTCGTCCATTCAATGTCTTACCAAGCGGATCACCAGGCTGCCCGACGGATCCACCCAGGCCGTTCCCGGTCCGTTCATGACGACCGTACTCTCCCTCTCTTCCACAATGGCCGGCCCATCGATCTTGACGCCAACAGGCAGGCGGTACCGGTCGTAGACCGGCACCTTTTCATACCTTCCCGCCGCGGGAAAATAGACCCGGCGTCCCCCCTTGATGGCTTCGGCAAGGCTTGCGCCCTTGGACCACCATGTCCCTGCGCCGATTTGCGGGCGCAGTCCCGTGGCGGCAAGCCGCCAATTCACACCCTCGATGGGGATTCCCGGGCATAAGCGCTGGTATATGTCTTGGTACTCCTTTTCGAAGGCGCGGCGGAATTCTTCCCGCTGCCCCAGGCCGTATTCGCCTCCCGGGAGCGATATGCTGATCTCAAAGCCCTGCCCCGCATAGCGCATGTCCGCCGAACGAATGAACTGCATATCCTTTAAAGCGACGCCGGCATCCAGGAGAAGCTCACGGCCCTTCGATTCCAACTCGGCGTAGATGAAATTCAATCTTTCCCACTGCAGCTCTTCCAGCCTGGTAATGTAGCTGCGGCTCAAGTCGAAAGACATGGGGGCTAAGAGGAACCCAAAAGCGGAGCATACGCCAGCCGCGGGCGGCACGATGATCGTCTCCAGCCTCAACTTCTCGGCCACCTGGTAGGCGTGCACGGGTCCGGCCCCCCCGAAGGCCACCAGGGAGAAGCGCCGCGAGTCGATTCCTCTCTCCACCGCATGAATCCGGGAGGCGTTGGCCATGTTCTCGTTGACCACCTCGTGCACCCCCCAGGCTGCACGCTCCAAGGACAGGTTGAGCGGCCCGGCGATTTTTTCCTGCAAGGCGGCCTCGGCAAGTTTCGGATTTAGTTTCATCTCGCCGCCCAGGAAGAAATTGGGGTCCAGGTAGCCAAGGATTAGATCGGCATCAGTCACCGTAGGGTCCTTGCCGCCGCGGCCATAGCAGGCCGGGCCCGGGTCAGCCCCGGCGCTTTCCGGACCTACGCTGAGGAGCCCGAGGGGTCCAATCGCAGCGATGCTGCCGCCCCCCGCACCAATCTCGATCATCTCGATGACCGGAATTTTGACCGGGAAACCGCTCCCCTTCTTGAAGCGATAGACCCGGCCCACCTCAAATTCGTTGACCCTAACGGGGTCGCCGTTTTGGATGATGCAGGTTTTGGCGGTGGTGCCTCCCATGTCGAAGGAGATAACGTTAGCCTGCCCCGTTTGCCCTCCAATCCAGGCGGCGGCCAGGGCTCCCCCGGCAGGTCCGGATTCGACCAGGCGTATAGGGTGCTGGCTTGCGGTCTGGGGAGAGGTGATCCCCCCGGTAGAGAGCATAATGTAAAGCCGCCCCCCGATCCCGAGTTCAGTAAGGCCTTTTTCCAGAATTTCCATGTACCGGCGGACCGCCGGCATGGTATAGGCGTTGGCCACGGTGGTGGAAGTCCGTTCGTACTCGCGCACCTCGGGCGCAACCTCCGAGGAGATGGAGACGGGAAATCCGGGGCGTTTGGCCAAGAGCAAGTCGCGGAGCATCCGCTCATGGGTGGGGTTTCGGAAGGAATGCAGAAGGGATATGGCGGCCGATTCCACCCCGAGAGCCAGAAGTTCATTTACCGCCCGTTCAGCCTCCTCCGGCGTGAGGGAAATCAAGATTTGACCGTTGTTGTCCAGTCGCTCGGTGACCTCCACCCGCCGTCGCCGAGGGGCCAGTGGCCTGGGCAGCTCGAGGAAAATATCATATATGTCGTAGCGCATCTCTCGGCCAATCTCCAGGGCATCCCGGAAGCCGCGGGTGGTGAGAACTCCGGTCACGGCCCCTTTGCGCTCGATGATCAAGTTGGTCACCAATGTCGTTCCGTGGATGGCCTTGACCACTTGGCGAGCGGCAATCCCGTCGCGCTCTATCATCTCCCGAATCACCTCGATGACCGCCCGGGCAGGGTTATCCGTGGAAGTCAACCGCTTCCCCAAGGAAACCCAGCCGGAATCTGGATCGAGGATGACCACATCCGTGAACGTTCCACCGATGTCGATACCCACCAGGTATTCGTTAGCCACTGCGATCCTCTCCGCTCGTTTCTCCATTATCTATTGCAGCCAAAAATCTTCAAGCCTATTGGGTCCGCGTAAATGGGGGTCGTCCATAAAATTATAAGTTTTTTTACCCATCTCTCGGCCCACCGATTTACTGCTCGGCGTTTCCGCAGAAAGGCCGATTCCACTTAATTTTTTGCCCAAAGGAATTTGTTGCCCTTGGCTATATTTCAAAACAGCCTTGTCCCCCCACTTCTCCTTGAGGGACAAAAGCTTGTCCACTTCCAACCCCTTCGCATTGTAAAACGCCCCCTCTACGGAAGAGATCGCCACCACTTTCGCCCCTTTCTCCTTGATAAACTTGGCACTAAAGGCCCCTACCGCCCCAAAACCCTGAATTGCTACCGTCGCTTTACTCAATTCAATATTCCGGTAGGGAGCGGCACACTCCGCAGCTTCCACCACTCCATACCCGGTGATTCCCAACTCATCATAAGGGTCATATTCGCGTCCATACGGCACCCGCCCTTCCCCGGCCCCCGGGCGGTATTATCGATCACCAACATCCCTTTCATCCCCGTCTTCGTATCATGGACCACGATGATTTTCTCCGGGCCCCATGCAGCCAGTAGCCACAATCTCTGCGCCCGTCTTCTCGATATCTTCCATTTTATGGTCTAAGATCTTCGCTGAGAGCTCGTAATTTTCCAAGCCAAAACCCCCCCCCAATCCGCAACAGCGGTCGGGCTCTGCCTCTCTTTAAGCAAAGCAAAACCAATCTCCAAAAAAGAAAAAGGGAAAAATTGAAATTCTTCCCCCTCCCTTTGTCAACTTACAACTCTCTATTCTCCATTTACTATTTCACAGCCCTAAATATGCCTTCTTGATCAGGTCCGTTTGGAGGAGATCGGCGGGTTTTCCTTCCATGACGATCCGCCCAGTCTGCAAAACATAAGCATAATCTGCCAGTTCCAAAGCCTCTTGAACATTCTGTTCCACCAGCAGGATGGTGATCCCCTCTTCCTTATTCAACCGCTGAATCATCTCGAAGATTTCGGTTATAAGTTTGGGCATGATCCCCATGGAAGGTTCATCGAGCATAAGGAGCTTGGGCTTGGACATTAACCCGCGGGCGATGGCCAGCATCTGCTGTTCCCCTCCGCTGAGGGTCCCGGCCCGCTGGTTCTGCCGCTCCTGCAAAACGGGAAAGAGCTTGAAGATGGTCTTCAAAGTAGCTTCCCGGTGGTCCGGCGATTTATTGGTGTAAGCTCCCAGGATGAGGTTTTGATTCACGGTCAGTCGCGCAAAAAGGCGTCTTCCTTCGGGCACATGGGCGATGCCACTTTCCACCACTCGATGGGGAGGAATCTGATCGGTGCGCTGGTTTTCGAAGAGAATGGACCCTTCATCGAGATGGAGGGTGTGGGAAATGGCTCTGAGAATAGTGCTCTTTCCGGCCCCATTGGCCCCGACGATGGAGACGATTTGGCCCGGTTCCACCTTAAAAGATACCTCATGTAGGGCCGGGACATCGTCGTAGGAAACTTTAATGCGTTCGACGCGAAGCATGGTATTTATCTCCTAAATAAGCCTTGATTACCTCTTCATGCTGGATAATCTTTTCTGGTACATCCTCGGCAATCTTCTGGCCATAATTCAGGACTACCACCCGGTTGGAGATGGGCATCACCACCTCCATGACATGCTCCACCAGAATCACGGTAATTCCGGACTGTTGGACTTTCCTCACCAGTTCGATGGCTTCCACAGTCTCGGTCTGGTTCAGCCCGGCCATGGCCTCGTCGAGCATGAGAAGCGAAGGGCTGGTTGCTAGAGCTTTGGCAAACTCCAATCTTTTTTTGTTGGCCACGGTCAGCCCTCCGGCCAGGAAGTTTTTCTTCGAAGCCAGGCCACAGAATTCCAAGACCTCTAAGGCTTTCTTTGTGGCCGTGGCCGTTAAGTTGGTGCGATTAAAAGCGCCGATCATAACGTTATCCAAGACGGTCATATCCTTAAAAACCCGGACAATCTGGAATGTCCGGGCAATGCCGCGAAGACAGATGTCATTGGCCGGTAACCCGCTAATCTCTTCCTCTTTAAAGCGCACACTCCCCCCGCTGGGAGGGTAAAACCCGGCGATACAGTTGAAGAGAGTAGTTTTACCGGCGCCATTGGGCCCGATTAAGCCGACAATCTCTCCCTCATTTACGGTGAGGTCGATGTGATCGTTGGCCATCAGCCCACCAAAATTCTTGGTGAGACCTTTTACCTCGATAAGGGCCATTACTCCGACTCCTTTTTCTTAAAACGCTTGCTGAGGCCGATGACCCCAAAGGGTTGATAGATGGAGATCACCATGATGAGGAACCCGTAAATGATCAGATCGGTCCCCTTGCCCCCTCCCCCAAACTGGATGCGGGTAAACTCCGAAATGGGGATGAGGATGAAAGCGCCGATTACCGGCCCCCAAACCGTGCCTACACCTCCCAGGGTAGCAACGAGACAAACAATGATGGAAAGCATCAAAGGGAAGACGCTGTCCGGGTCAATAAACAGAACATACTGGGCGTAGAATGAACCGCAGATGGAGGTGAAGAAGGCGCTCAAAGCCAGAGCGTAGAATTTGTACCGGGCCACATTGATTCCCAAGCTGCGGGCCCCTTCTAAGTCGCCCTTAATGGCCTTGAAATAGTATCCGAGCTTGGAACGATCGACCCAGTAAGTGGCGAGAATGGTCAGGCTGAAAATTCCAAAAGCGATGTAATAGTAAGGCACTTTACTGGTGTGAAATTCCATATTTAAAAAAGACTCGGGAAGAATGGGCAGCGTTAACCCCACTGCCGCGCCCGCCCAGTCCCAGTTGAGCATCCACTGCTGGGCGATTTCTCCGATGGCGATGGTGGCAATGGCAAAATAATGCCCGGCCAGCTTAAAAGAGGGATAACCGATGATGAAAGCCAGGCCAACTGATATGAACCCGCCAACGATCATGCCAATCCAGGGAGTCACTCCCAGTTTCATGAGCATCAGAGTAGAGGTATAGGCACCCGCTCCGAAATAGACCGCGTGACCAAGGGAGATCTGGCCGGCGTAACCCCCGATCATGTTCCAGGCCAATCCCAGGGAGGCGTAAAGAAAGATCATGATCATCAAGTGCCTGGGGAAAGGAAGGGTGAGAAAGAAAGGGTAAATTAAAAGGAGGAGGGCTCCGATCGCCAGCCAAATCCATCTATTTTTTTTCTCGCCCATGAATTTTTTCTCCCCAAAAAAATAGTTAGTATCTCCCCCACAGACCCTGGGGCCGGATGAAGACTACCAGGAGATAAATGATAAAAACAAAGGTGTATTTAAAAGCCGGAGCAATAAAAAGACCCCCCAAAAACTCCACCAGACCGATGATAATCCCGGCGACAAAAGATCCAGGAATGGAGCCAAATCCCCCGAGGGCTACGGCCACATAAGCGATCAAGGCAAAGGGGAAGCCTACCTCGGGAAAGATGTAATAAAAATTGGACATCAGAGCTCCGGCCACCCCCAAACAGGCGGCACCAATTCCCCATCCGAGAGCGAACATTTTGTCGCTGTTGATACCCATCAGGGAGGCAGCTTCGCGGTCCTCGCTGGTCGCTAATATCGCGGTGCCGATCTCCGTCTTATTGATGAACCAGTAGAGCAGTAAAAAAGAGAGGACGGTGATGATGCTGGCGGTGAGTTCGGGAACGCCGATAAAGATACCGCCCAAACTAATCCGGCCGGCCAGAGCAGGGTTTTTGATCATCCTGAAATCAGGCGTCCACAGGAATTGGGCCAGGTAGCGCAAGAAAATCCCCAGCCCGAAAGTAGCTAAAATCTGGGCCAAGAAAGGCGCTTTGAGAATCTTTTTGATAATGATGAAATAGGTGCCCACCCCGATTAAAAAAAGGATAACCAAGCACAGGGGCAAAGAGAGCATGGGGTCGATATGGTAAAGGGTAAACATCCAGAAAGAAGTGAACATC
This sequence comes from Deltaproteobacteria bacterium, assembly GCA_030654105.1. Taxonomy (NCBI): domain Bacteria; kingdom Pseudomonadati; phylum Myxococcota; class Myxococcia; species Deltaproteobacteria bacterium. The sequence goes on along the minus strand of JAURYC010000349.1, from coordinate 1,610 downwards.
CCGAGCATGAGCATCTCGCCATGGGCGAAATTAACGATTTCCATCAGACCCCAGATCAAGCAAAGGCCGACGGCAACCAAGGCGTAAATACAACCCATCAACAAACCACTGATCACGGTCTGGAGGATGATTTCTGAATTATACATGAAGTTCCCTTTCTATAGTGAACGGCAAAAGAATGTTGTCATTACGAATCGTCCAGCATCGCCCGGAAAATCCCCCCGTTCCCCCCTTTAGGAAGGAGGGGCGGAGGGACGTTACGTCCCCGGGGATAATGAAAAAGTGTTTTTTACTTTCTCTCAGACCATTTGGGAATGGGGTAGATCATTTCTTTGGCGGCCAGATTAAAGGGCCAGATCGTGGACGGTTTTCCTCCCTGGTACTGGATGACGATGGCATCCACCAGGATGTTCTGCCCCGTTTCATCAAACTTCACGCCCCGCCAGGGGGTGATCAATTGCTCGGCGGGCATGTTGGTCTTGATCAGGGCTTCGCGGATGGCTTCGGGCTTAGTGGAGCCGGCCCGATTAATGGCATCGGCCAGAACAAAGAACCCCACGAAGGCCCGGGCGGAGGTCCCGGAGAAATCCCTTCCCGAACGTTTCTTGAAAAGTTCATTGATTTCGGTGAGCATGGGTTTATGTTTGGCCAAGTCCAGAGAAAATTCCGTGCGGCTGCAAATTCCATCGACATTTTTCCCCAAAGCCTCCGCAAAGGAGGGATCCGTGTGTCCGGCATTTTGAGCCATGATAATCGGGGCGTTGTAATCGAGGTCCTTGGAGACCTTGCAGAGGAGAATCGCATCCGAGGCGTAAGAAGTGGGGAAGAGAACGTCCGGGTTGGCTGCTTTCAATTTCTGGACCTCGGGGGTGAGGCTGGTGGCTCGGGAGCGATAGGCAATGTCGGCAACGACCTTGTACCCAGCTTTGGCAGCCAATTCTTTCTCGATGCGGCTGCTGTCTTTCCCGAAAAGGGTATCCTCGTACATCACGGCAATCGTCTTGAACTTAATCCCCCGTTTCTTCTCAAGGTCTTCCAAGGATTGGAACATGCCCTCCGAAAAAGTCTCGTCGTGGGGCGAGCTGCGGAAGAACCATTTGAACCCTCGACGGGTGAGTCTGGGAGAAGAGGACTCGGCATTGAAGAATGGGACCTTCATGCGCTCGGCCACCATGCTGGCGGTCTCGGTCACTGAACTGTGGTAGCAGCCGAAGAGGGCTGCGGCCTTCTCCTGAGTGATCAGACGCTCGGCCTCGCTCAGCCCAAGGTCCGGTTTGCCTTGATGATCGGCAATGGTCACGGACATCTTGGCCCCTTTCAGATTGGGGAGGCCTACAGTTTTAGAGAGGGGTAGGTTTAAATGTTTGTACTTGTCTGTGTTGATAATATCCAGGGCCAGCTCGATGGCGTGCTTGTCGTCGACCCCGGCCTGAGCCGTCGGGCCGGACATGGGATAGATCACTCCAATCTTAACGTCGGCCGCACTAACGGTAACAGGAAGAGTAACCAATAGAAGAAGGATGATGGGAAAGACAAAAAAGCTTTTTTTCATTGCAAGAACCTCCTTTCTTTTTTTTAGACGACCCTATTTTACCCCAATCCAACCCTAA
>JAURYC010000348.1 GCA_030654105.1 Deltaproteobacteria bacterium | reverse complement strand
CTTCTTAATTCGATTTCCTTGGAAAAAGAACGCTATCCTTCCATTCTGCCGTTGGTCAGGAGATTTGGTACAAAAATTGTGGCCCTATGCCTGGATGATGGCGGAATGCCCAGGGATGTAGAAGATCGCTTTCGCCTGGCTAGACTCCTCATCGAAAAATTGTCTGGAGAAGGAATTTCTCTGGACGACATTTACATAGACTTCCTGGTGCAACCGGTGGCCACAGACTTTAATCTGGGGACTATTCTGCTGGAGGCATTAGAGAGAATCAAGCGGAATTTTCCTACAGTCCATGCCATCTGCGGCCTCTCCAACATTTCTTTTGGCCTTCCTCAACGAAGATTGCTCAATCACGTCTTCCTTGTCCTGGCTTTGGCCAAAGGCCTGGACGCAGCCATCCTGGATCCCACTGATCCCGGAGTGATTTCTTGCCTCAAGGCTGCTCAAGTATTACTCGGCCAGGATCCGTTCTGTTCAGAATACCTGCAAGCCTTTCGCCAGGGCCGCTTGAATTACTAAGCCGAAGAAACCAAGGCTTACTTTCCAAAGCACTGCATATACATTCTACTTGCCAGATTCCCCACAAATGTGTTAGATAATTTGCTTGAAATCCTTTATACAGGAGGTACTCCGTGCAGGCTGCCGACCGGTTGCAGAAAATTCCGCCTTATCTTTTTGTCACTCTGAGAAACAAAATCAACAAGGCGAGGGCCGAGGGCGTAGATGTGATCAACCTGGGCGTGGGGGATCCGGTAGATCCCACCCCTCAGAGCGTGATTGACGAGCTTTGCCGCCAGGCCCAGATTCCCATTAACCACCAGTATCCCATCGACGAAGAGAAAGGCATGCTGGCTTTTCGCCAGGAGGTAGCCAGGGGGTATGCGAAGAGATATGGAGTAGAGCTAAATCCAGAGGGGGAAGTTTTGGGCTTAATTGGCTCCAAAGAAGGTTGCCATCATTTCATCCTCGGGATCGTCAACCCGGGGGATGTCGTGTTAATGACTGATCCCGGATATCCGGCTTACCGGGCGAGTATCTATATGGCCAGCGCCGAGCCTTATGCTGTGCCCATGCTGGCCGAGAATAATTATCTTCCCGACCTCGATCAAATCCCTGCCGACATTCTCAAGCGAGCCAAAGCCATGTTCCTTAACTACCCCAACAACCCTACGGGGGCCTGCGCCACGCGGGCTTTTTTCAGTAAAGCGGTCGAAATGGCCAAGGCCCACGACATTGCCATATGTCATGACAACCCCTACAGCGAGATCCTTTTTGATGACCAGGAACGCCTGAGTTTCCTATCCGTGCCCGGGGCCAAAGAGGTGGGCATCGAACTCAATTCTCTTTCCAAGCCTTATAACATGACCGGTTGGCGCATCGGTATGGCCATGGGCAACAAAGAGATCCTTGCCGCTCTCTGTAAGGTGAAAGAAAACACGGATTCCGGGATCTTTAACGCCATCCAATATGCCGCCATCGAGGCTTTGCGCAAAGAGGACGGCAATATTACCAGGATGCTGGCAATCTATTCCCGCCGCCGGGATTTGGTCCTTAAGACCTTTGAAAAAATCGGCCTGGGATTTAAGCCCCAGAAAGGAACTTTCTACCTGTGGATCCCTGTGCCGAAAGGGACCACCTCCCTTGATTTCACAACCACCCTCTTTGAGAAAGCCGCGGTAGTCGTCGCGGCCGGTACGGCTTACGGCCGACACGGAGAGGGATATATCCGCATCTCCCTGACGGTTCCGGACAACCGGCTGGAAGAGGCCATGGAGAGAATTCAAAAAATTTTCCGGTCGTAGAAAGTTTGTTCGGCAGTTACTTATCACTGAACACTTAACACTATTTTTCTATGTTGACTTACATCGGCATTGGATCAAACCTGGGGGATGCACTGGACAATTGTCGCCGGGCCATCCAGGCCATTGCTGCGGATAGGAGAAATCAGTTATTCCAATGTTCCCCGCTCTACCGGACCGAGCCGGTGGGCAAGAAAGATCAGGCCTGGTTCATCAACGGGGTGATAGCCGTCGCGACTTCCCTCCGCCCTCGTGAATTTCTGGATTTCCTCCTGGAAATCGAACACAAGATGGGGCGGGAGCGGGGGGAGCGCTGGGGTCCCCGGGTGATCGACCTGGATATCCTTTTTTATGGTGCCGAGGTTTTGAACGAAGGCGGACTACAGATTCCCCATCCGCGGCTGCACGAGCGCAGATTTGTACTTATCCCGCTCCGGGATATCGCTCCTCATCTTGAACACCCCTTACTGGCCAAGACGGTATCGCAAATTATCTCGGAACTGCCGGAAGAGGAAAAAGTCCTGCCCATTTTAGAAAGAGGTCAAGGGCCATGTCCCGTTTAATTCTTTTTCTGATCATTCTGACGGTGGTCTATTGGGTAATTAAGCGTACCTTTTTCCCCGGGAAAGGAAGAACCGGCAAACTCGACGAGACAGGTGAAGAGCTGGTCCAGGACCCTTTCTGTCAATGTTATATCCCCAAGAGCCAATCCTATGCTGTTTCCTTGCAAGGCAAGAAGTTTTTCTTTTGCAATGAAGATTGCTATAGAAAATATCTGGCATCCAGAGCCTTGCCCAAATCCTGAAATATTTATTGCATAATAAAAGCCGATAAGTTATCGTATATTTAGATATGATTTTTCCCTCTGCTTGGGAACGAATTCTAAAAAGGGTAAAAAAGGAGTAGGTTCTGAGATCCACCCCAAAGAAAATCGTATCGATCATCATCGGAGGGTTCGCTGCATGGTTCATTGCTCCCTCTTTTTCCTTTGCCGATATTTACAAATACGTGGATCCAAATGGTGTGGTCCATTTCACCAATGCTCCCACGCACGGCAAGTTTAAACTGGTGCTGAAGGAAGAACGCGTACAATTTCGACTTGGGCCTACTTTTGAAAAATATGACCTAACCATCTGGAAGGCCGCAGAAAAATACAGGGTGGATTACGCCCTCATCAAGGCGGTCATCAAGGCGGAGTCCAATTTTAACCCCACGGCCATCTCGCGAGTGGGGGCCAAAGGATTGATGCAGCTCATGCCGAAAACCGCCTATGCTTTTCAGGTATTGGATTCTTTTCATCCAGAGGATAACATTGAGGGCGGAGTCCGCTACCTGCGGTACCTTTTAACCCTTTTCGATGGAAATTTATACTCGGTTTTGGCGGCTTACAACGCTGGAGAGAAGGCTGTCTTCCAATATAATGGTGTTCCCCCTTATCGGGAGACCCGAACCTTTGTCCAACGGGTATTACATTATTTCCAGCAATACAATCGGGAACCGAGACCAGATTTTTCTGCCCAATTCACCAACTAAAATTCAGCTATTGTAACTATGGAAGGAACCATCGAGGCCGTGGCCAAAGAGCAGTATCAAGCGACCCTTTGGAATGCTCCCAATGCTCTCTCCTTTTTTCGCTTGGCGGCCATTCCTTTTGTGGCGGGATTTCTTTTCTTCCCTGAACCTTTGCCGAGCTTCCTGGCTGCTCTTTTTTTCACCGCTGCCTCATTGACCGACCTTTTGGATGGATACATCGCCCGGCAACAAAAAAGTGAGACGGCTGTGGGTAAGCTATTGGACCCGATGGCCGATAAACTGTTAATCAACTCGGCATTGATCATGTTGATTTCTTTAGGCCGTATCCCGGCCTGGATGGTGGTCCTGATCGTGGGGCGAGAAGTGGCAGTTACAGGGCTCAGGGGAATTGCTTCTACCCAGGGTCTGGTCATCGCCGCCAGCAACTGGGGAAAGGCCAAGATGGTCTTTCAGTCCATCGCTTCAATCGGGCTGATGCTGCACTATAAATATATGGGGATCGATTTCCATTTCTTCGGCATGCTGCTCCTTTGGATTGCCTTGGTTATTACCCTTTGGTCTGGCATTGATTACTTTTATAAATTTTACCGGGAACATCAGAAAAAAACCAATAGCCAATAGGTGATAGGCTAAAGGCAAAAGAGAAGGAAAAAATAGACGGCGCAGGGTGTAAAGCGCTGGGATTAAGGCCAATTAATCATTAGTCATTTCCCTATAGCCCATTGCCCAGAGCCTATAGCCTGTTTTGTTCTGTTTTATTCTTGACAAAGAGAGGAGCAATTTTTTAAAATAACGATGCTTTAGGAAAAAAACGAGCGGGAATAACTCAGCGGTAGAGTGCAACCTTGCCAAGGTTGAAGTCGCGGGTTCAAATCCCGTTTCCCGCTCCAATTTCATTGTATAAGAAATTCCTTTTTGGACACGGATGTACACGGAAAGTCGCATAGCGCTTAGCGCTATGCGCATAGCGTCTTTTTTGTATCTGCGGTGATCGGCGTAAATCTGCGTCCTATTAAATTTGATGGCGGCATAGCCAAGTGGTAAGGCAGCGGTCTGCAAAACCGCGTATCCCCGGTTCAAATCCGGGTGCCGCCTCCATTTAAGAGGATGGTTTTAAGAAATACCATCCTTTTTTATTTTTAGG
>JAURYC010000347.1 GCA_030654105.1 Deltaproteobacteria bacterium | reverse complement strand
ACGAATCATGTTGACCATGGAGTCTCCATTGGTCCATCCCACCAGATGGGCCGGATCTTCCAACACCAGGACTAAGTCCGGGCGGGGGACTTTTTCTTTCACCACTTTGATCCTTTGTTTGTTGAGGATCAGGCCCAATTTCCCTCCGCAGGTCTTCACCTGGATCTTGCGGCTCCAATTGGCAAGGTCTCTCTGAGCGCGCGGGCTCTTGGGGATGGCTGAAACAAATTTGGTGACGGCCTGGAGCATCTTGGAAAATTGCTTCTTGTGGGCATCGGTTACCTGGGGCTCTGAGATCTCCGTGCTTCTCCACTTGAGGGCCGTTTCTTCGACCCCATTTTTATCCCGAAGCTTTTCCGGCACTTCGTCCAGGGGAACGGCAAAGTAATCCGTGGAAAATCCCATGCGGTTTTTCCGGAAGATGATCTTCACCTTCGTTCCGCGCTGGAAGATTCCCGGTTTCAGGAACCCGGTAGTGGTAAAAACCTGGATCGGTAAAGCCGATTGGGATTCGCCCAAAATCACCCGGCCCCGGCCAAAGGGAGCATACCTGGCAAATCGGGCATTGGCAAAGACCGTAATCGGTGGCGTTCCGAGCATCCAGCCCACCTGGGGCATTTCTACGCCCACCTCCATTTCCACCATGCTGAAATCTTCTTTCTGACAGACAATGCAGCGGGTCATATACGGCGGGCAGATGATCATCTGGCATTGGGGACAACGGGCCCCGATGATCTTTTTTTCTTTCATCACGGCGATGAAAAAGGGTGAGACCTCCCCCGCACTGGCCCAGTACGTGGTGAACATGGGTTCCGTCCGTTCCAAACAAACCGCTTTGTCTTCAGGGAAAACCGTAATCCGGCTCATCACTTCAGGGATGGCCTCATGAGGGATCACATACTCGCCTGGTCTTCTCATCACTTTTTCCATTAGATCACCCCCCTTTTCAGAATGGCTGCACCGCCATACTGGGCCGAAGAAGCTCCGGTCCCATGGACCAGGGCATAATCCATTCCTCTGCGGATCAGCTCCCGTCGGGCGGACCAGGCTGAGAACATATTGCTCCCTCCAACGAAGTGGCCACCATAGATCAGTCCCCCAGATGGATTGATTAGCAATTTTCCGTGCGGGGCCATAATTTTCTTTTCAATCAGGTCATCGGCCTGCCCCAGCGGAACAAAACCCATTTCCGCCATAGTGATCTCCAGTTGCGGCAGGAAGGCATCGTGAAGTTCAACAACATTGATGTCCTTAGGTCCAACCCCGGCCATTTCATAAGCGGCCTTGGCAGCTAAATGGTCCGACTCGATGCGGCCCGGCAGCTTGTGGGGATGTTTTATCCCCCACCAATAGGGCTCATTGGCAAACCCCACTCCTTCAATCCAGATTGGCGGCTGCCCCGCGTCCCGGCAAATTTCTTCCGCAACCCCTTCGGCGGCGAAGATCAGGCAGCAGGCCCCTTCCGTATAGACACAGGTTTCGAGCTTCTTGAAAGCAGGCTCAATGATCCAAGGTGAATGCTCGACCCTTTCAGGGGTAACGATTTCATCGCGCCGCTGGGCATTGGGATTGTTCTTGGCTTGCTCGCAAAGAATCCGCAAGATCTCTCCTCGAACCGGCATTTTGAGATCATTGGGATAATGATCGAGGTAGGAAAGAATCACTTCGGCGTAAGAATCAGAAGCCGTCGCCCCTTGATCTCGTTCAAAGAGCGGGTCCCAGGACCAGGCAATGGTTTGAACGACTTCGGGAGTCTGCGTTTCGCTCATAAAATCATAGCAGTCGGTGGCCTTTTCCGCACCTATACACAAAACAATGTCATACCGTCCGCTGGCCACCATATCAAAGCCTGTGCCGAAGGCGTAAATGCCCGTGGCCCCGCCATTGGTGACCCGAACCAGCGGCTTGAAAGCCAACCCCATATGCCCCAGGAAAGAGCTCTCGGGAATCGCCTGGCGGGCGAATATATCGTTGTATAGTCCAATGACCCCCGCCTCAACCCGGTTGATGTTGAGTTTGGCATCTTGTAGCGCACCGGATACTGCCCACTGGGCCAGCTCCCAGAGCGTCTTGGAAAGCCAGCGCCCCCGGCAGGGGGTAGTAAATGCACCCACGATGGCAACTTTTCTCATTGGAACCTTTCTCATATTCCCCCCTTTTCTATGGTTTTACTTGCCAATTCCAATCCTCTTGACCATTCAATAGATTTCTTCATCCCCCCCTTCCGATGACTCATAAAATCGCCTGGCGCATAGGGCAAAGCGCAAATACAAAGTTTTTTTCTTTCCCTGCGCCCTCTGCGGCCTCGAGCAAAGCGGGGGAGAGGAAAACCTGGACTTCCTCTCCCTCTTTCAGCGGGGTGGTTAGTTCGGTCAGCCTTTCCTTTTCTCTCATGGCCCACAAGGCGTGGTTAAAAGTTTCCTGGTCCTTGTTTCTGACCTGGGGAGGCATGGTGGAGTTGAAGCTTTTCTTGATCTCCATAAGAAGCTCCCCGAAGGTTCCCCCATCGGGAAGTTGAACCTCCGCGCGAGGGCCTCCCATCCAGTCGGACAAGATGCCTTGAAATTGAACCCTTACTTTCATCCTTTAAAAAACCGGGTCTTTCAATTCCGCCTTCCGCCTTCCGAAATCCGCATTTCCTCAAGGATACATCTCGGCGGCCACCTGGTTAAGTCCCAGCTCTAAGAGCTTCTCTTTAGTCGGCCGGCCCGTCTCCCAATCCCATCCTCGGAACTGATAATATACCTTTAACATCTTTTCCAGATCCGGCTCGACACCAGCCGTCGTGCCCTCATCCAGAGCGGCTGTACAAATCTTAGGTAATTTGTCTTGTTCCCGGGTCAAGCCGAGTTTGTTACTGACAGCCCTTTTGAGATTGATGGACCGATCCCCTGCAGCCAGTAACTCCTTGGGGTCAAATTGCCAACCTGTGATGGCATTCAGCATCTCACAGAGTTGGGTTGGCGTTAGGGGAGCGAATTTGCAAAGAGCCAAGGAGTCAAAAAGGTCCTTTAGGCTTTGATACTTGGCCGCTCCTTCGCTCTTTCCTTCAGAGGAAAGTCTCTCCGAGGGCAGGATCATATATTCCATGACCAAGTTGCCCAGATCAACGTTATAATAATCGCCCTTGAGGTGGCAGGCTCCGCGAGGACCCGTGGCATAGGAGAGGGCCATTCCATGGAAAGCCCGTCCGTCGTGCATGGGCATTTCCAGACCCTTGACCTGGGCAGCTTCGTCCGCGCTGCGGCCGAATTCCTTAGCCATGGCTAAAGTCCCCCCGGAAAGGATCTTGCCGATACCCTCCTGGGCAATGATCTTTTCGACCAGCTTCACCACTGCCTCGCCATCGCCCCACTGGAGTTCAAAACCAACCTTATCCTTCGTCAAAACGCCTAAATCATAGAGATAAAAAGCATAGGCCACGCTCACTCCTGCAGAGATTGTATCTATCCCGTGGGTGTTGCAGAGGTGATTGGCTCTCACGATGGAATCCAGGTCGGTGTTCAGACACAGAGGGCCAAAGGCCACTGCGGTTTCGTATTCTGGCCCATCCACATTAAGCCCCGGTTTGAACTCCACTAGTTCCCGACCGCATCCGATGGGGCAGCCCAGGCAGGCGTAGTTCTGGACGGTGTAAGTCTGGCGAAGGGCCTGGCCGGTAACCTTGGAAACAGGAAAGACGGCCTTGGTGAAGTATTTGGCGGGCGCATCGCCCAGAGTCATGGCCATGTCCATGTACATCATGGTCCCGTACTCGCGAAAGGCGACGGAAACTAAGTTCCCGTTGATCTGGGCCACGGCCTGTTTGGCCAGCTCCCGGATCTTTTCCGGGTTGCTCAACTCGGGCCTCAGATTGCCAGAAGCGGCCACCGCTTTGAGGTTCTTGGAGCCCATGATCGCCCCTAAGCCGCACCGGCCGGCAGCCCGGCCGTTATCATTCATGATCGAAGCATATTTGATTAGTTTCTCCCCGGCAGAGCCTATGCAGGCGATGCTGACGGAGTCGTCATCCAATTCATCTTTGATGGTTTTCTGGGTCTGGTAACTGTCCTTTCCCCAGAGGTGGGAGGCGTCCCGGATCTCCGCTTTTCCTTCCTTTAAAAAAAGGTAAGACGGCTTGTCCGCTTTTCCTTTCACCAGCAGGCCATCCCATCCGGAGCCTTTCAGCCGAAAGGGAAATTTACCGCCACTGGTGGCTTCCCCCCAGAACCCGGTAAGAGGAGAAATGCCGCCCACCGCGTACCGGCTGACCATGGGAAGGGGTGTCCCTGTGAAAGGCCCGGTCGCAAAGATCAACGGGTTTACCGGTGCGAGAGGATCGGTTCCTTTTCTCAGGCGGTCATAGACCAGGGCCGCAGCCAGGCTCGCCCCCCCGATGTATTTCTTCAAAAATTCCTCGGACAGAGGTAAATCAGCGACTTTACGGGCGGATAAATCTACCTCTAAAAATCGGCCGTGGTATCCTTTCATGCTTCTATCCTCCCTTGGGAATCGGTACAATCAAACCACAGCAGTAATCCCCCTTGCGGGGATTTTTTTTTGACCCCCATAATATTTCTCTGTGAGCTCTGTGGTTTCATTAGAAATCGATATCTCGGCCGTCATAGGCGTATTGCAAAATCTGGGCGCATTGGGCCTTGGTTATAGGCCTGGGGCTGAGATAACAATCTACATCTCCATAGGCAAATTCCACCAGCTGGTCGAGTTTGGCTTTAAATTCACCCCAGGGAATCCCCATGTCCTTCAAGGTTAGAGAACCTCCGAGCTCGGTCAGGAAGGACCTGACCCGGCTTACCAGTTTGACCAGTCCATCTTTAGCATCTTTCGCTTCGATGTTCAGAGCCTTGCACGTTAACAGGTGTTTATCGGTGACTTTACTGCAGAACTGGAGGCTGTGGGGGATGAAAAAACCTACGGCCAGGCCATGGTGCAGATTGAATACAGCGCCCAGGGAATGACCGAAGCTGTGGGTCAGGTGGCAGCCGCTCATGCCGAAAGCAACGCCGGCAATACTTGCGGCCATGATCATTCTGTGCCGGGCCTCCCGATCCTGGCCGTTTTTATATGCTCGGGGCAGCCACTGGAAGACCATCTCAATGGCTTTGAGCGCCAGGGGTTCGGTGAATTCGTTCCCTGCCGGGGTTGTAACTGCATCCATGGCATGGGCCAGGACGTCCAGACCTGTGCCCGCGGTAAGCTTAGGCGGCATAGTCACGGTAAATTCCGGAACCAGTACAGCAAAGTCAGGAACCAGTTCATCGTGGGCAATAGGGATCTTACGGTGGGCGGCCGTATCATGGAGCACAGCTGCGCCGGTGCATTCCGAACCCGTTCCGGAGGTGGTCGGCACGGCTGCCAGGACTGCCTTCCCCCGCAGGTTTAATTTGTCCAGGGGTGAAATCATGCCCAGGTCGGTGATGTCCGGCCGTTCATAAAGGATCCAGGCTGCTTTGGCCGAGTCTATGACCGACCCTCCGCCCACAGCCATGATCAGATCCGGCTCGAAATCTTTAACGGCCTTGGCACACTCTACCACCACTTCCATGGGGGCTTCGGGTTGACACCCGGCCCACAACTCGACTTTAAAGCCCCCGGATTCGAGAAATTGAGCGGCTTTATTGGCGAATCGCTTGCTAAATTCATCCGTTACAATAAAAGCCCTCTTGTTAGGACACCGGGGTAGAAGGGAATCCATGGTAGAAGGTCCGACAACGGGCCCTTCCGGGAAAACATTCGACCCGATAAACAGTTTGGGAGTATTGAAAATGGTGGTAAGACCTTTGATGGAAGTCGACAGGGCCAGGGGGGCCAGAGCTTTCAGCGTGGGATTCTCAAACCAGTATCCCATGGGGCGCACCTCACCTTCGAAGAAAGTTCAAATTTTTATAGATCACCGATCTGTAGGATTAAAAGAAATGGAGCAAAGAACCTCTGGTGGCAATATGGGCAAAGCAATAAGTTTTGTCAAGAAAATTTTACAAGATCTCCGAAAAGCTGTCGAAAAAAATGTCCTGAGCAGCGAAAAGCCGCCTTTTCCCGAGATCTCCTTACGGGCCCTGTGGTTTTCCCTAAATTTTGAGTCCTTTTAAGGCAACGTAGGCCTGAATCGTATTGATGGCTTGGTTGAGGCGGTGGATTTTGGTGTGCTTTTCTTTGAGAGCTTCACTGTCTTCCGGGGAGACCTGTTTCCCTCGCATTTCCCGCAGGACGATATTGAGGTTGAAAAGAAGGACCTTTAAATCTGCGGACGAATACTGGCGGAGAGTGGCCGGGGTGAATTGCTGGTACCCTCCCGCGACATCATGAGCCAATTTTTTGGGGTTGCCGGCTATGGGCATGGGCTGTTCCCCTTGCTGTAGGTCTTGGACATAATCCCTCCTTAAGAAACCGTTCCGGGTTCTACGTTCCGGGTATCAAGTTAAAAGCCTCAAGGCCGACTTTTTCAGCAACCTAAAATTCATCTTCTTTGTCCCCAGAAGCCTCCTCTCGGCCCTTGCCTTCTTCCGCCATGGCTTCATCCACCATGGAGTCAAAATCTTCGCCCAAGTCCTCCCCTAATTCTTTGCCCATCCGCTTCATCCAGCGGGCCATGCTGGCGGGGTTGTTCTCGTCGATATCGCCCAGCTTGGCGGGATCGGCCAGGGATTCCAGGCGGCTCTCCTCGGAGCGCACCCGGGCCACCCGGGAAATGAGCTTGGTCATCTTACGGCTTTGACACCTTTGGCATTCGGGATGGAAAGGGGTCCGTAGGCTTAGAACGATAAAACTGGAAACTCGGCCACAATCCTGACAGAGGTATTCATAGATGGGCATAAAAAAATCGCCTCCCTTGACAGCGGTTCTTTTCTAAGGTGTAATAGCAATTAGAATTCAATTTATTTTAACGAATTTCTCCCTAAGGAGCAAGGTCTTGTTCGCGCCACGCCGAAAAGCCCTTTTCGCATCTCTTGGAGTTTTGATCAGTTATCTCTCCCTTGGCGGTTGCCTTTACAATCTGAATCTGGACAAAACTTTTTTCCGGGAGGTAAATTTTAAAGACTTCCAACCCGTGGCCATTCTTCCTATTCAAGATGCTTCCGGTTATCCTCAATCCGGTTCAGACCTAAACTCCTTTATCTACACCTTTTTAGCGGCCAAAGGTTACAACCTGATTCCCCCTGGGGAAGTTTCTGCGGTCCTCCAGGAATTCGGCTTAAACCCCCCAAATTTAATTGCCAACCCGTCCTTCCTTATCAAGACCAACGAACGCCTGAAAGCCAAGCTTCTGATTACGGGCACCCTTCTGGAATATTCATTGCAGAAACCCTACGTTCGATCAGAATCCTTTCAGGTTTGGGAGGGAGGGCGCTATGAGTACCGGGCTCTGCCAACTTATCATCAGGGGACCTGTCAGATCCGTCTGATGTTGCGGGTGCTGGAGCTGGAAAAGGGGTCGGTGCTTTGGATGGCCGAAGGAAAGATTCGTGGGCCGAGCCAGGCAGCAAACAATTTAGGAAAAAGATTGGTCGAACGCCTCTTGGATGGGCTTCCCTCCCTCCCGCCTCAATCGGGGAAGTAGAAACCCGGCAGTTTCTTCCGTTACGTTCCTTCCTGCTCGGACCGGGGATCGCGGGACATCAACTCGATTACGGCTTCCCGTGGGTCTTTGCCCTCGTAAAGAATCTCATAAACTTTATCCGTAATGGGCATCTCCACTTCCCGTTCTCGGGCTAATGCTCGCAGGGCCTTGGTGGTACGGATACCCTCGGCGACCATCCTCATTCCTTGGAGAATATCCTTGAGCCTCCGCCCTTTACCCAACTCTAAACCGACGGTGCGATTCCGGCTTAAACTTCCGGTACAAGTCAGGACCAGATCTCCTAAGCCGGCCAGCCCGAAAAAGGTGCGCGCGTCTGCTCCCATCTTTACCCCCAGACGGGTCATCTCAGCTAATCCTCGCGTGATTAACGCCGACCGGGAGCTGTGCCCGAATCCTAAGCCGTCGGAGGCCCCTGCGGCAATCGCCATGACGTTCTTGGTCGCACCCCCTAACTCCACGCCGATCAGGTCAGGGTTGGTGTAGACCCGGAAGTAAGGCCTGGCCAAAAGAATTTGCGCTTGCTGCGCGGCCTCCGGGTGGGCCGCAGCCACCGCGACCGCCGTGGGGAATTTACAAGCGACTTCTCTTGCAAAACTCGGCCCGGAAAGGCAGGCAATTTCAGTCCTGAGGTTCTGGCCGATGGTGTCTCGTAAAACTTGTGATGCGGTGGAGAAGGTTTCGTCCTCGAGTCCCTTGGTGGCGCTAATAATCAAGGCATCCTCTTGGATGTAAGGCCGTCCCTTGCTAAAAACTTCCCGCACGGCATGGGAAGGTATGGCACAGATCAGGATGTCTTTCCCGGTACAAGCTTCTTCCAGAGAATGAGTTATCCGGATGTTATCCGCGAGTGAAATTCCGGGGAGGAAGAATTCATTCTCCCTTTTGCTTTGCATGGCCCGGAAGAGTTCTTCTTCAAAAACCCAGAGATCGACGGGTAGCCCTTTCTCGGCCAAGAGGTTGGCCAGCGTCGTACCCCAGCTTCCGGCGCCGATAACGCCGATTCGCCCTTTTTCTGTGAGAAACTCGGCCATGCGTTATGAATTTTCCTCTCCCCCGATTTCTTCCGGGGTTTCCTCTGGGCTCTCTTCTATTCCTTGTTCCCCCTCCGGCTCTTCCTCGCGCTCGGCCAAGCGGGTAACGGCCATCACTCGTTCTCCAGGCTCCAGTTCAATGAGCTTCACCCCCTGGGTGTTCCGCCCAATGACCGAGATTTCTTCACCCCGCAAGCGAATAATTTTCCCTTTTTCCGTGATGAGCATGACATCATCCTGCTCGGTAATCTGTTGCACGCCCACTAAATTCCCGTTCCGCGGGGAAGTTTTAATCGTTATAACGCCTTTCCCCCCACGGCTTTGAAGGGGATAATCCTCAATGGGAGTACGCTTACCAAAACCTTTTTCCGTGACCGATAGAATGGCTGCCCCCAGAGTTCCCGGGGTGATGATATCCATGGAGACCAGGTAATCCTTTTTGCCCAGCGTAATCCCTTTTACCCCTCTGGCCGTGCGCCCAATGGCGCGCGTCTCTTCCTCGGAGAAGCGAATGGCCTTGCCTTCCCGGGAGCTGAGCAGGATCTCCTTCGTTCCATCCGTCAGGCAGGCCGAGATTAACTCGTCTCCCGGATCAAGGGTCAGAGCAATGATTCCGCCCGTGCGTGGATGGCCGTAAGACATCAGGTCGGTCTTCTTGACCACACCGTTCTTCGTGGTCATGATGACGTATTTCCCCTCTTCAAAGGTCCGTACGGGGAGGATGGCGGTAATCTTCTCTTCTCCCGAAAGGTTCAACAAATTGATGATGGCTTTTCCCCGCGACATACGCCCCGCCTGGGGTATTTCGTGGACTTTCAACCAGAATACCTTTCCGGCGTCGGTGAAGAAGAGGATATAACTATGCGTGGAGGCTACGAAGAGGTGCTCGACAAAATCTTCTTCTTTGGTGGTCATGCCCATCTTCCCCCGCCCGCCCCGCCTTTGGCTGCGGTAAAGACTGATGGCATTGCGCTTGATATAGCCGGAGTGACTGATCGTCACGACCATATCTTCTTCCACGATCAAGTCTTCGAGGTTAATCTCTTGCGCTTCCTCAATGATCAGAGTCCGCCGTTCGTCCCCGTAGCGTTCCTTAATCTCCCGAAGCTCTTCGCCGATCAGGTTAAATAAAAGTCGCTCGTTGCTCAGGAGCTCCCGCAGGCGGGCGATGAGTTGGATGACTTCTTTATATTCCTCGTTGATCTTTTCCCGTTCCAGGTTCGTCAGGCGCTGTAAACGCATCTCCAAAATAGCTTGGGCTTGGGCTTCGGAGAGCGAGAATTTAGCCATCAGCCCTTCTTTGGCATCTTTGGGGGTTTTAGAAGAGCGAATCAAGGAAATGACCCGGTCGAGGTTATCCAGGGCGATCTTTAAGCCTTCCAGGATGTGGGCATTGGCCTCGGCTTTTCCCAACTCAAACTGGCTGCGGCGGATGACCACCTCTTTGCGGTGGTTGATGAAGTGTTGGATCAGCTCCTTGAGGGTAAGCGTTTGCGGCTGGCCATGGACGATGGCCAAGAGGATGATGCCGAAGGTGACCTGCATCTGGGTATGCTTGAAGAGTTGGTTGAGGACCACCTGGGCGACGGCCTCTCTTTTCAGTTCGATAACGATCCGCATCCCTTCCCGGTCAGATTCATCCCTGAGGTCGGAGATCCCTTCAATCCTTTTCTCTTGGACGAGCTCGGCAATCTTTTCCAAGAGCCTGGCCTTATTCACCTGATAGGGGAGTTCCGTGATTACTACCGCCTCCCGCTCTGTCCTCTTCTGGCGTTCGATCAGGGCGCGGGCTCTTAGCTGGATGGTACCCTTTCCCGTAAGGTAGGCCTCCCGAATCCCGGATTGCCCAAGGATGAATCCTGCCGTGGGGAAATCCGGACCGGGGATGATGACCATCAAATCCTCGATGGTGATTTCTGGATTCTGGATGACGGCGATTGCCGCCGCGATCACTTCCTGCAGGTTGTGAGGGGGTATGTTGGTGGCCATGCCTACGGCTATACCCGAGGAACCGTTGACCAAAAGGTTGGGGAAGCGCGCCGGCAGGATGGCGGGTTCCGTCAGCGATCCGTCATAGTTGGGGGCAAATTCCACCGTTTTCTTTTCGATATCGGATAGGAGCTCACTCGCCAAACGGGCCATGCGTACCTCGGTGTAACGCATGGCTGCTGGCGGGTCTCCGTCTATGGATCCAAAATTTCCTTGCCCGTTAATTAAAGGATACCGCAGAGAAAAATCCTGAGCCATACGCACTAAGGCATCATAAACGGCCATGTCCCCATGGGGATGGTATTTTCCGATGACGTCTCCTACGATTCTGGCCGATTTCTTGAACGGCTTGTTCCAGTCGTTGGAAAGATCGTACATGGCATAGAGCACCCGGCGGTGGACGGGTTTCAGCCCATCCCGAACATCTGGCAAGGCCCGGCCAATAATTACCGACATGGCATAATCCATGTAGGATTTCTGCATTTCCTCCTCCAGCTTGACGGGGAGGCGGTTCTGAATATTCTGGGTTTGCATAGAACTCTCGCTTTAAAATTTTTCTTGACCAAGCTCAATCAGCCCAAACAAGTCTTGGTCTCTGTCCTCGGCCATAGGGAATTGGGGGATGAAATTAGATGTCCAGGTTGGTCACCGTCAAGGCATTCCGCTGGATGAATTCTCGCCGGGGCTCCACCTGATCGCCCATGAGGACCGTGAAGATCTCGTCGGCCTTGATGGTATCTTCAACGCGAACTTGCAACAAGGTGCGGGTCTCCGGGTTCATGGTTGTATCCCAGAGTTGTTCCGGGTTCATCTCTCCCAGCCCTTTATATCGTTGGATTTCCAATCCTTTTTTGCCATAAGCCAAAATTTCCTGAACCAGCTGAGAGAAACCCCCTACTTCCTTGGCGTCTTCCCCGGCCTTTAACACGTAGGGAGGTTGGCTCAGGGGGCTGAGCTGTTTGGATATTTTGCGCAGCTCTTCGAATTGAGCTGAACTCACTAAATCCAGGTCCAGGACGGTTTCCAGGCGGGATCCATTATGGCTCGAAAGGAATCGGAGGTTATAACTACCATGTTCCGGGTCTTTCTCCATCTGAAACTCCAGCCATTCTTTCGGCTTTTGACCTTTCTTCAGCGCACGTTTGATTTCCTCGACAACCCGGTTCATCTCCTCTTCCGACTTGAGCGAGTTCTTGGTGAAAGATTCGTGCTGCGCAAAGGCTAAAAGAATGTTCGGGTCCATTTGCCGCTTAGCCAGGCGATATAATATTTTTTCCAGGCGGATGGCCCGCTTAACCGTCTCCAGAAGGTTTTTGCCGCTGAACTGGGCCTTGTTTCCGGGAATAATCAGCCGGAGATCTTCGATCCCTTTTTCCAGCAGATAATCTTCCACCTCCTCCTCGCTGCGCAGGTATTTGGGTTCTTCTTTCCCTTTTTTCACTCGATATAGAGGAGGCTGGGCGATATAAAGGTATCCCTTTTCAATCACCGGAAACATCTGCCGGTAGAAAAGGGTTAGAAGTAGGGTTCGGATGTGGGATCCGTCTACGTCGGCATCGGTCATGATGATTACCTGGTGATACCGTAACTTTTCCAGGTTAAATTCTTCCACTCCTACTCCCGTCCCTAAAGCCGTAATCAGGGTTTTGATCTCCTGGTTGGAAAGCATCTGGTCAAAGCGGGCTTTTTCCACGTTGAGGATTTTACCCCGCAGGGGTAAGATCGCCTGCGTTCGCCGGTCCCTCCCTTGCTTGGCGGATCCTCCTGCGGAATCTCCTTCGACGATGAAAATTTCGCTCTCCCTCGGGTCGCGTTCCTGGCAATCGGCTAACTTTCCCGGGAGAGAATTCGATTCCAGCAACCCTTTTCTACGGGTAAGCTCTTTGGCTTTCCGGGCCGCCTCCCGCGCGCGGGCAGAATCGACTACCTTTTCCAGGATGCGCTTGGCCACGGATGGGTTTTCCTCAAAATGCATGCCTAATTTCTCGTTGACCAGAGCCTCTACCCAACCTTTGACCTCGCTGTTGCCCAGTTTGGCCTTGGTCTGCCCCTCAAACTGGGGATTGGAAAGCTTTACGCTGATGATTCCGGTAAGCCCTTCGCGGGTATCTTCTCCGGTCAGGCTCACCTTCATGTTTTTAAGAAGATTGTTGCTGGCGGCATAATTATTTAGCGTGCGGGTGAGCGCGGATTTGAAGCCCACCAGGTGGGTTCCACCGTCGTGGGTATTAATGTTGTTGGCAAAACAAAAAAGGTTCTCGGTATATCCATCGTTATACTGCAACGCAATGTCTATGTAGATTCCCTCTTTTTCTCCCTCGAGGTGGATTGGTTTGGGATGGATAATGCCCTTGTTTTTATTGAGGTACTCGACAAAAGAAACGATACCTCCTTTATACTGAAAATCTTGCTTTTTCTCCGAGCGTTCATCCGCCACCGTGATTCTCAAGCCACTGTTCAAGAAAGAAAGTTCCCGGAAGCGCTGAGAGAGAAGATCGAAACTAAAGTCCATGGTTTCAAAGATCTCTGCATCGGGGCGGAATTTGATCTTGGTGCCCCGCCGCTTGGTGCTTCCTGTTACTTCGAAAGGAGTTACCGGTTCTCCCCTTTCATATCTTTGAAAATAAACCTTTCCATCTCTCCAGATTTCCAACTCTAAAAATTCAGAAAGGGCATTTACCACCGAGACACCCACGCCATGGAGGCCACCAGAAAATTGGTAGCTTTCACTGTCAAACTTTCCACCGGAATGTAGGGTGGTCATGACCACTTCAGCGGCTGGACGTCCTTCCTCCTTATGCATATCCACGGGGATGCCC
The DNA here is from genome assembly GCA_030654105.1 of Deltaproteobacteria bacterium. Classification (NCBI taxonomy): domain Bacteria; kingdom Pseudomonadati; phylum Myxococcota; class Myxococcia; species Deltaproteobacteria bacterium. The sequence continues at coordinate 16,884 of JAURYC010000347.1, read as the reverse complement.
CTGCCGTTGTCTTCTACGGTGACGCTGTTATCTTCATGGATAAGGACCTCGATCTTGGTGCAAAACCCGCCTAAAGCCTCATCGATGGAATTGTCCACGACTTCGTAGGCCAGATGGTGTAAGCCTGAACTGCCGGTGCTCCCGATATACATGGCCGGCCGTTTACGCACAGCCTCAAGGCCTTGAAGAACTTTGATGTTTTCGGCTGTATATTCCTGCGCCCTACCATTTTTTTCCATTAATTTTTCATTCTTTTTGGCCAACGCCTTCACCTTTCTTTATAATTATAGCCTCATGGGCATGACGACACAGGTATGCCTTTCATCGTTAGAAGGTCGAATAATCGCTGGGCTGATTCCATCTTCCAGCTCCAGGACTACTTCTTCGCCCCTCATTATATTTAAAACTTCTAAAACGAACCGCGAATTAAAACCAACCGTTACCTCCTCTCCTTTATAATCTACAGGGACCTCCTCTTTTGCTTCCCCCAGTTCTGGATTATAGGCAGAAAGCACTAAAAGATCCTGAGAAAAATGAAACTTAACTCCCCTTGTTTTTTCACTGGAAAGAAGAGAAACTCTTCGCAAGGATTCTATAATTTGATTTCTCTTCATCCGAATATGTTTTTTTGTGTTAAGGGGAATGACCTGCCTATAATCCGGAAATTCGGCATCCAATAGGCGCATAAGTAGGATTACGTTTCCTTTTTTCACTATAAAATTGTTGTTTTTTAATTTAATCCACCCGGCTTCCCCTCCCTCATCTAACAATTTAATTAACTCCACAAGGCCTTTTTTCGGGAGTAAAATGCCCTTTTCCAATCCTTTTATTTCCATTCTTATAGAACGCTCAATCAGCGAGAGGCGATAGCCATCCGTGGCTACCATTTTCAAATCTTTCTCTTCTCCTTCATTTTTTTGAGTAAAAAATACTCCTGCCAAATTATATCTACTTTCATCGGAGGATACCGCGAATATCGTTTTTTCTATCATCTCCTTCAAAATTTCCACGTCTGCCGAGACAAATTCTTCTTCTTCGAAAACAGATAAAGAAGGAAATGAATCTGCTGAAAGGCCCATGATTTTAAAAAGGGATTTGCCGCTAGAAATTTCCACCCATTGATTTTCCTTCAACTTTAAGAAAACTTCCTTTTCTGGGAGTTCTTTAATTACTTCATAAAGTTTTTTGGCCGATAGAGTTGCTCTTCCTTCCTTTATAATTTCGGCAGGATAAAAACCTTTTAAACCGATCTCTAAATCCGTTGCCGTTATTGCAATTCCTTTTCCATGCGTTTCAAGTAAAACGTTTAAAAGAATAGGCATGGTCCCTTTCTTTTCGACGATACTTTGAACGCGGGAAAGGCCTTTGGTGAATTCTTCTTTCTCAATTTTAAATTCCATTGTATCTCTCCCTATTACTATTATACTTATAATAAATACTTTTTAGTAGTATTAGTAGTGCTTGTTTATGAAAAAAGTATAAACAAAAAAATTTTAAATTTCAACAAGTTTAATTTATTTTTGACAGTGAAAAAGAGACAAGAAAACTGTGGATAAAAGTATTCACAGCAGACAGATCTAAAGAGTAAACAAACAATCAACATTCCATCCACAGCGAAATGGATCATTTTTGCAATTCATTTTTTATTGTCTCAATAATATTTTTTATCTCCCGGTCTTCGTTTATTTTCTTTTCAATCTGGCGAACAGCATGAATCACGGTGGAATGATCCTTCCCACCAAACTTGGCCCCAATTTCGGGAAAAGAGGCTTTGGTCATCGTGCGACAAAGATACATGGAAACTTGTCGCGGCAGAGCGTAAATTCTGAACCTTTTAGAAGATTTAAGGTCCGTTACTTTTATATTGTAAAGATTGGCCACGGCTTTTTGAATATTTTCGATGCTGATCATCTTCTGTCGATCACGCAGGAGATCTTTGAGAGTTTCTTTCACCATGGAAAGATTGATTTCATTTCCCGTCAGTGAGGCATAAGCCCGGAGACGCGTCAGAGCCCCCTCCAACTCCCGGATATTGGAGCCTAATTGCGAAGCCAAAAACAGGCCTAATTCATTGGAAAGAGATATATTATAAACCTCTGCCTTCTTACCGAGAATAGCAACTTTCGTTTCAATATCCGGAGGTTGAATGTCAGCGATAAGGCCCCAACCAATCCTGGATCTCAAACGTTCTTCTAAACCAGGAATTTCTTTCGGGAGTTTATCGCTCGAGAGGATGATCTGCTTGTGAGAATCATAAAGAGAATTAAAAGTATGAAAAAATTCTTCCTGAGTTCTCTCCTTCCCACCCAGAAACTGAATATCGTCAACGAGAAGAACATCTTTATTGCGGTATTTGTTGCGGAAGTCGGGCATTTTTTCATAACGCAGACAGTTGATCAATTCGTTAGTAAATTTTTCTGAAGAGAGATAGCATACCTTGGCTGGAGGATCATTTTGGACGATTTGGTTTCCTATGGCGTTAAGGAGATGCGTTTTTCCTAAACCGACACCGCCGTAAATAAATAACGGATTGTAGTTTTTGGCCGGAAGCTTAGCCACAGCCAACGCGGCCGCATGGGCAAACTGGTTGCAAGAACCTACAACGAAGGCTTCAAAAGTATAGCCGGGGTTGAGGCCATCTTCCTTGGTGACTTTGTTCACGGCCTTAAGGGCTGGGTTTTTGTCTGCAGCTTTTGGCTTGACTTCCTTTTCCTCCGGTCCTTCTTTTGGGCGGAAAAGAATAGAGTATGGATTTTTGGTGATTTGGAAAAGAATTTCTTTGATAAGAGATTGATAATTTTCAGAAAGCCAGTCTTTAAAAAACTTATTGGGAACCTCTAATTCAATGGTGTTTTGATTTAGGGTTAGAATTTTTAAGGGTTTAAACCAGATGTCAAAAGAATTCCGGCTGATTTTTTCGCTTACCGCGTTAAGAACTTTATTCCAAATTTCTTTCATGGGAATTACCCCCTACCCGGGATCCAGCGGAGGAGTGATTTATCCACAAAGTTATAAACAGCTGTGGATAGAAAATAACTTAATAGTTATAGATAATTGGCACGTTTACCGATCTTCTTGGATGGGAGAGAGGTTTTCAAAACAGGTATATTTATCTAAGAAAGCAAGTTCAAATTTGTCGGTTGGTCCATTCCTTTGTTTGCCAACGATGATTTCCGCTTTTCCTTTATGGGGATTATCCTCGGATCTATTATATAGTTCATCTCGGTAAAGAAAAATAATTACGTCCGCATCCTGCTCAATAGCCCCAGATTCGCGAAGGTCGGCGAGTTGGGGGCGTCTGTCACCACGATCTTCCACCTTGCGATTCAATTGTGATAAGGCGATAACCGGAAGACGCAGCTCCTTGGCCAGAGCCTTTAAAGAGCGAGAGATATCCGAAATTTCTTGCTCCCTTGTTTCGGAATTTGCCCGGCCGCGCATCAACTGTAAATAGTCCACGACGACTAAGCCCAAGTTGTGCTCGGCCTTTAAACGACGAGACTTGGCCCGCATTTCCAGAACGGTAAGCCCCGGAGTATCATCAATGAAGATGGGGGCTTCCGAAAGGCTGCCCGCCGCCCGGGTGAGCTTGGGCCAGTCTGTTTCGCTGAGAAAACCACCACGAAGACGGTGGGCATCTACTTTTGCTTCCGAACAGAGCAGGCGCAAGGCCAGTTGTTCTTTAGACATTTCCAGGGAAAAGATTGCCGAGGGGATGCCACCTTCTATCGCGGCATGCTGGGTGATATTTAAGGCCAAAGCGGTTTTTCCCATGGAGGGACGGCCGGCGACGATGATCAGGTCAGAAGGCTGTAGTCCTGAAGTTAAGTCATCTAATTTAGTAAAGCCAGTAGGAACGCCGGTGATGAGCTGCTTTTTCTCATAAAGGTTTTCAATGGTTTTGAAACTGGCTTTGATGATGTCTTTTATGGGGAAAAAGGAGGGACGGACGCGGTCTTCAGAGATTTCGAAAATCAAGCGCTCGGCCCGGTCCAAAGATTCATCCACGTCGCCCGCGTCTCCAAAACCCAGGTTAATGATTTCCGTCGCCCGGTTGATGAGTTTGCGCAGGATGGATTTTTCTTTGATGATTTTGGCGTAATAGGCAATGTTGGCCGCCGTTGGGACGCTGTTTACCAGAAAATTGAGGTATTCAATCCCCCCCACTTCCTCCAAAGCATCCCGCTTTTTCAAGACTTCAGAAAGGGTAATGAGATCTGCAGGCTCATTGCGTTCATAGAGGTGCAGAAGGGCTGAAAAGATCTGGCGGTGAGCTTCGCGATAAAAATCGCCTTCGTTGACGACTTCTAAAGCTCGATTCAAAGCTTCATTTTCCAGCAGGACGCCGCCCAATACGGAGACCTCGGCCTCGAGGCTTTGAGGTGGAAGGCGTTGGGCCAGAAGATCCATCGGTTCGTTCCTTTAAAAGCGAAGGGCGAATTAAGACTTCGCCTGATCCGCAGCCGCTGGCACGACATTGACCTTCATCTGGGCCGTGACTTCCGGATGCAATTTTACGGGAATGGTGAAGCTCCCCAAAGTCTTGATGGGGTTTGGCATCTGAATTTTCCGCCGGTCCACGGCAAATCCCTGTTCACCCAATAATTTTTGTAGGTCCATGGAGGTGACCGCCCCGAAAAGCTTCTCGTTCTCCCCTGCGGGACGGGCCAAGGTGAAAGGAAGAGTTACTATCTTATCAGCTAAATCTTGGGCCTTTCTTTTCTCTTTGCTGGCTTTGTCCAGGAACGATTCCCGCTGGCGCTCCAGAAGTTGAAGGTTGGCGGGAGTGGCCTCGAGAGCCAATTTTTTGGGGATGAGAAAATTGCGCCCGTATCCGACGGCGACCTGAACAATATCGCCGGCCTTCCCCAGGGAAAGGACGGTTTCAATTAAAATGACTTTCATACGATCCTCCAGAGAATCAGCTGCTCCTCAAGAAGCAACTGTTTTCTTTCCCAACAGGATGTCCCGAAGGCTTTCGGGAAAAGGTTTTAAAGGCCCAGCACGGACAGGCTAAGGCGAGCAGGAGAACTCCACAGGAGGCGGAGCTATCATGAGCCGAAGAGCGAAAAGGGCATGAGCGCAATGTTCCGGGCCTTTTTAATTGCGGACGTAAGATCCCTCTGGTGCTTAGCGCAGTTCCCGGAAATCCTTCGCGGAAGGATCTTTCCCCGCTCGGAGATGAAGTGGTTCAGAGTTTTTACGTCCTTATAATTAATCCTCATCCCGCTATCCGCACAGAATACGCAAACTTTCCGTCGCTGGAAAGGTCTTTTTCTCTTAACTGGCGCTTTCATTTTTCTTCTCCTCCCCGAAAGCCTTTGGTTCCGCTTCTTCCCTCTTTGGCTCGGGAGAGGGCGAAGAGCGTTCAATGACGTTAATGGCCTTTTTATCTGGCCCAGCCTCTGGCAAGGCTTGCGCGGCTTCTGGAGAGACTTGGTTGCTGATCCTTACCGTCTGGAATTTAAGGACCCGATCGTTCAACCGAAGATTGCGTTCCAGTTCCCGGACCAGGTCGGTAGCTGCCAGATAATCGAGCAAGAAATAATGCCCGCGGGTATTCTTGCGAATCTCATAGCTCAGCTTCTTCGGGCCCCAATCTTCCAGCTTGATCAATTCTCCCTTCAAGCTGCTCATAATGGAGCGTAATTTTTCATGCAAGACAGAAAGGTCTTCTTCGGTCAGTTCTGGGTGGGTAATAAAGATGGTCTCGTAACGTCTCAAGTGTTTTCCCTCCTTATGGGTTCGATAGCCCTTCCGCCTTGCGCGCAAGAGCAAGGAGTAAGCAACTCTTTTTATACCTTAAAACGCCCCATAGAGCAACTGTTTTTTTACCCCGCTTCGGCAAAGGAGAGGTAAGAAGGCATAGGCGTGTGGAAAAACGTCGGGTCAAGAAGAATCACGGACACAACCTCACCGGCGTGAACTCCCTTCATATCCCTGGGGATGACAATTAACCCTTGGGCTTTGACCATGGAAGAAAGAATACCCGACCCTTGCTCGCCAGTGGTGGAAGCGCAAATTTTTCCCCCCTCACGGAACAGACGGCAGCGGACGAAATGAACAAGACCAATTTTTTTCTCGATATCTTCGAGCAGTTCTGCTTTCAGCGTGGGCCGGAAAAGGTTTTGATGCCCGGACATTTTTAGGATGGAGGGCCGGACAAATTGCTCAAAAGAAATCATGGAAGAAACAGGATTTCCAGGGAGGCCAAAGAGGGGTTTTCCGGAAATGATCCCAAAAGCCAATGGTTGACCAGGCCTCATGGCGACTTTCCAGAAATTTATTTTCCCCAGTTTCTTAAGCATTTCCTTGACGAGGTCGTAATCCCCCATGGAAACGCCCCCAGACGTTAACAAAATATCGGCAATCAACCCCTGCTGAATCTTGGATAAGAGGTCTTCCATCTGGTCTTTGGCAATGCCCAACTGGATGGGAAACCCGCCGCAGGCGACGACTTGAGCCGCCAAAGAGTAACTGTTGCTGTTAACAATCTTGCCCCCGGCCCAAGATTCGTCTATTTCTAAAAGCTCATCGCCAGTGGCCAGGATGGCGACTCGAGGTTGCTGGTGAACAGAAACGAAAGAGCGCTGGAAGGAAGCCAGCATGCCGATGTGGGCAGGGTGTAAAATGGTTCCTTTGACCATAACGCGTTCTCCTGCCTTAACATCTTCCCCCGCCCTCCGGATATTTTTTCCTTTTCCAGGGCCGGTAAAAATTCTTACCGCCTCCCCTGCTTTCTCCGTGTCCTCAACCTGGACCACAGTATCCGCGCCCCGGGGGAGGGGAGCCCCGGTCATGATTCGCAAGGCTTCGCCAGGCCCCACGCGCCCTTTATAGATCCTCCCGGCAGGCAAGTCGGACAATACCTTGAGAACAACGGGTTTTTCTGGGGAAGCCTTGCGAACATCCGTCCACCTTAGGGCATATCCATCCATGGCGGAGTTGTCCCAGGGAGGAATATCGCGCGGGGCGACGACATCTTCTCCTAAAACTCGCCCTTGCGCTTGCAGGATGTTCAAGCGCTCTAACCCCAGGCGGGGAATCTGTTCAAGAATTCGGTGGATCGCCTCTTCAAGATGAATCATGGATCAAACCAGTTTTGGGAGCTCAGGGAAACCTTCTATGGAGGGAGCAAAAGCCTAATCCCGGGTTTGATTTTAGACTGGGGCGAAAGGCCATTGAGCTCGCAAAGATCTTGGTATTTTACCCGGTATCTTTTGGCAATGCCCGTTAACGTTTCTCCAGGGCGGATAAGATGTTTTTTACCTTTGATTGCAGCCAAAGGGTTGTAAGTTAAAAGGTTCTTTTCGTAGATTTCCTTCTTTCCCGGCGGGAGTTTAATTTCGAACAGGGAAGACCCAGGGGGCGTCTTTCCTCTCTTCAGAGCAGGGTTGAGGGCGCGAAGCTCGGCGATGTCGGTCTCGGCAACCTTGGCAAGCCAAACCAGACCGGTGTCTGGGGGAACCAGTACCTTTTCGTAAACCAGCGGGGGAAGATAATTGATGTTCGAGAAGCCATACTTATGGGGTTCCTTGGCAATGAGAACCGCAGCCAGGAACATGGGAACATACCGTTTGGTTTCCTGCTTAAGATACCGGTACCGAGAGATTTCCCAAAAATCTTGACTATTGGCTTTTTTCATGGCCCGCAAGACTTTTCCCTCCCCGGCATTATAGCTGGCAGTGGCCAGATCCCAGCAGTTAAACATTTCATAAAGGCTTTTCAGATATTCAGCTGCGGCGTAGGTGGACTTTTCCGGATCCCGGCGTTCATCGACCCACTTATCCACTTTGAGGCCAAAACGACTGGCAGTCCTGGCAATAAACTGCCAGATCCCGCCAGCTTTGGAGCGGGAAATGGCGTGGGGATTATACCCGCTCTCGATCAAGGCCAAATAAAAGAGTTCCTCCGGAAGGTTTTTTTCCCGGAAGATTTTTTTCATCATATCTTCGTACGCTGGCGATCGGGCTAGAGCGTTGGAGAAAAAGCGACCGCCCTTTTGCTGGAAAAAGGCGATGAACTCTTCAACTTTTTTCTCGTTGAACGCGGAAGGAAAGATAGCTGAAAGGGGCGAAACCGGGTTTTGCCCTAAGGAAGGCGTCTCAGATTCAAATTCACTCGGTGGGAGAAGTTGAGAAGGTGAGTCTGCCGTCAGGGAGTCGAACAAATCCTGATACCTGCCGTTGGCACCCCCAAAAGTATTCCTCCCCTCGCTGGGTTTTTCTACCCCCGCGATTACCCTCTGGATAAATTCGGATTGCGAGGCTTGCCCCGCTTGGGCCATTTTTATCTCTGCAGGGGTATTCTCTTTTTCGGCTGCTGGAGATAAGGGATCGGCTGCAACAACTTCTTTTTCCGCCACGGTGGGCAAAAGGGGGACATTTTGGCCTGGATCCGCGTTTTGCACCTTCTCCTCAGCAAGGAATAAAGTTTCTTCCTCCCACGAAATTGGATCGCCGGCTACGGCTAAAATTTCATTCGCTGAATTGTCTTGAACTGGAAAGATGCTCCCCGGCGCGTTCTGTAAAGGTTCGAATAGGTTTAGAGCAATCCGATCGGCCGGGGGGTGGAAAGAAGCCTGTTGCTGTTGAGGAAGAGAAGGGTCGGGGAGAGGTTTGTTCTCCCGCAAAGATAACCCGCTGCAACCAGCAAGGCAGATAAATCCACTTATGAAAAAAAGAAAAACCTTCTTCAGAAGAAGCCCTTTCATCTCGTTCTTTTAAAATGGACTATATAATAGCCAAAGGGTATAAACCTGTCAACCCACAAAATGGCCAAAAGGAAAAAGGCGGAAAAAAATCTTGACAACGGACTGATTTAAAAGTAGTTTTGTATTTAATATATTTCTTAATGTGCCGAAGTGGCGGAACTGGTAGACGCGCTAGGTTCAGGGTCTAGTGTGGGTTCCCACGTAGGGGTTCGAGTCCCCTCTTCGGCACCAGAATTATCGGCGGCTTTAATGGCCGCCTTTTTTCACTCACTAGGGATTAATAAAAAGGGAAACATTTTGCTAATTGTCGAAGGGTTAGGTATCATTAAAAAGGAGGCAGTGTTGGTATCAGCGACACCAATAAAAACCGGGCCCTAACCACTGCCACGAACACTATTATTTCAGGGAGGGGGAGCATGAGCAACAAGCAGAAAGATGAACAAGCCACCCATGCCCTGTATTGGGAGGATCTGGCGCAAGCGGAGCCGAGCGAGGTTTGCCAGAGAACAATGGCTACGTATAGTCTGGAGCGGAAGGGCTATCTCCTGCCCATCCTCAACCAGAAATATTTAATCCTCCCGGTAGAGCAAAAAATTTTCTGCATGCGTGGGGATTTTTGTGAGGAAGAAAAGTTACGCGATTATTTCTACTTGATGGTCCTTCTTTATTTATTAGAAGCTAAAGAGGGCGAGCCCACAAGCACCTGGATCAGCGAGAAGGAGCTTAAAGGAGGAACGACCTTCTTCCGCGGCCCCCACGCTCTGCAAGTAGAAGGGTTAAAGACGGCCTTCGGGAAAAACCCTGAAGCCTTCGGCCGCGCAGGAAGCCGCTTGGGCGGAATGGAGCTCCTTTTCGGGGATAAAGCTTTCGCCCTCACGGTTTTCCCGAAAGTCCCCCTGGCTTATGTTCTTTGGAAAGAAGATGAGGAATTTCCTCCCCGAGTGACCGTCATGTTCGACTCCACCATCCAGAATCACTTTTCTCTCGATGGAATCTGGTGCATCGTGGCCGAAGTGAGCCAACGCCTTCTTATTGCGCAGGAGCCATGAGAAGATGGAATGGCTGGGCACCCATTAAATCAGCAAAGATCCAGAAATTTATGGAGACGAAAAAAAACGCCAGGAGTACATCTTGTTTCTTACGGATGGAAGGAGGGGCTAAGGGCTAAACTGTTATGAACCTTATACCATTTAGCCACCACCAGTTTTTCATGAAATCCCTGGATCACTTTTGACCCTGTCCCACCAGCCACAAGGTACCCTTGTGAGTAGGAATTAATTTAAAGTTTCAAGTTGAAACCCGCAACTCGAAACTCGCAACCCGAAAAATCCAGAGATCCTTGAACCCTTTTTTGGCCTTGACTAAGAGGGAGATTTATTATACTTTGGAATCCTCCTTCCTAAGCTTTCCCCAAGGTCCCATCGTCTAGCGGCCCAGGACGTCGGCCTCTCACGCCGAAAACACGGGTTCGATTCCCGTTGGGACCACCAGGTGAAGGGTGAGAATTAAAAGATCTGATCGGCAAGTAAATAAGAGGGTTCTATTCCTTTCCAGAATTATCAGCCGCCAACCCCGTCTCCGCTTATCCTCCTCATTTTTATGATTATAAAATTCTGTAAAAAAAGGTGATCCTTTGATCGGCGAAATCAGCGCCTTGGGGTGTGCATTCTGTTGGGCATTGAGCAGCACGCTAACGAAATCAGTGGCCGGGAAATTCGAGCCCAGGACCTTAAACCTCCTGCGCTGCTTGGCGGCTTCCCTCTTTTTATGGGGAATCATTCCCTTTTCCCCGGGAATCCAGGCGTTATGGCAAACACCCGGAGATTCCTTGATATACCTGATTCTCTCCGCTTTGATAGGAATTGCGCTGGGCGATACCATTTACATTAGAGGGCTCAAGCTGATTAATATTACGGTTGCCCTCCCCGTTGCCCAGGCAGCCATGCCCCTCTTTACCTTGGGGGCAGCGGTTCTGTTCTTAGGGGAGACGATCACTTGGGCTTTGTTCTTAGGTACGACTCTGGTTTTGGCGGGAATTTATCTGATCGCTGGACCTGGGGAAAAAAACCGCTTCCCTCTGGCAGTTCCCACCGCCGAGAAAAAGGGAATGGGCATTGGTCTCATACTGATTGCTTCTTTGCTCTGGGCCATTTCCATCTCTCTTCTCAAGGTGGGCCTTCAGGAAGTGAGCCTAATATTGGCCAATGGGGTTCGCCTGCCCGTTGCCTCCTTGGCCCTTATAATTTTGATTTTGTTTCAAAAATCGCTCCAGCAACCCACCAGGCTGCATATTCGCGATGTGGCTGTGGCGGCAATAACCGGAATTTTGGCCTTTGGATTAGGCGGTCTCCTTTTCCTCCAGGCCCTCCTCTACTCCGGAGCAGCAAAAGCGACCGTGCTGACCAGCGCTGCCCCACTGTTTGGACTTCCCCTTTCGTTGGTCTTTCTTAAAGAAAGAGTGACGAAGAGGATCGCTGTTGGTACGGTTCTGGTAATCTTGGGCATTGGTTTCAGCGTTTAAAAAGTTCAAAGGCCCCTGGACTTTCATTTTGTCTTTCTTTTTGATATAAGGGTTTAGGGTTTATATTCTTTGGGAAGCATAGGCGTGGGAAAAGCTTGTTCGCCAAAAGAAAGGAAAAAGCAGAAGCTTGGCCCCGCCTAAAGTAACCCGCGTTAATGATTGACGAGGAGAATTTAAATGGATCTTAAAAAAATTAGTGCTTTTATTCGGGAACAACGGAAGCAAGCGGAGAGTTCCAATTTGCCCCTGAAAGACGTTCGAGTGGTCGATTTGGGAGCAGTGGTCGCTGCCCCTTATGCCGCTACTCTTCTGGGGGATTTCGGCGCCGAGGTGATCAAAATCGAACCTCCGGGCGTTCCCGATGCCATCCGTTTTTGGGCCATGGTGGAAGAAAAAATCCAGCCCTTTTGGCTGGTGGCCTCGAGGAATAAGCTGCCCATCACCCTCAATTTGAAGCACCCCCAAGGGCAAAAAATCTTCACCCGGCTGGTGGAGGGAGCGGATGTTTTATTCGAGAATATGCGCCCAGGCACCCTGGATCGGCTGGGATTTTCTGCAGAAAAGCTCTGGCAGAGCAACAAAGGGTTGGTTATCGGCCGAATCTCCGGCTATGGCCAAACCGGGCCGTATGCCTTTAAACCTGGTTTTGGCACCCTGGCAGAAGCGATGAGTGGCTTCACTTACAAGAATGCCCAACCCGGGGGTCCTCCGACCAACCCTCCTCTGGCCTTGGCGGATATGATCGCCGGGACTCATCTTGCCTTGGGAACAATGATCGCCCTGCGGGACCAGAAACGGGGAGAGAAAGGCGGCCAAGAGATAGACCTTTCTTTGTACGAACCCCTCTTCAGTTTCATGGGGGCAGATTTTCTGATTTACGCCCTGACCGGAGAGATTCCCGGACCCATGGGTAACGAAGCAAATTTCACGGCCCCGAGGAACAGCTTTCAGACCAAAGAAGGAAAGTGGGTCGCTCTTTCAGCAAGCGCTCAGGCTCCTTTTGAGCGGATGATGGACCTGGTGGGCCACCCAGAATTGAAGACAGCGCAAGGGTTCAGGAATAACCAGGAGCGGATTCAAAAAGAAAGTCGTAAGGTTCTCAACCGGGTAATCGGAGAGTGGATCAAGAGCCGAACCTTAAAAGAGGTGGTGGATGAATGCGAAAGAGGGGGTGTTACCATAGGACCGGTCTATAACATGCAGGATATTGCCAATGACCCTCACGTTAGAGAAAGGGGTAGCCTGGCGGCAGTTTTTGATCCAGATTCTGAGCGGACCTTGTCGTTTCCTGAAATTCCCATCCGTTTATTGCAAACTCCGGGGAAAATTCGCTTTCCCGGACTTCCCATGGGCGCGGCCAACGAAGTGATTTACCAGGATCTTCTGGGCTATTCGCCCTCAGAGGTACTCCAGATGAAAACGGAAGGGGTGATATGAGGGATGAAGATCAAAGTCTTTAGAGCCGAAGACATCAACCAAGCCCTTTCCATGATGGAGGCTGTCGAAGTCGTCAAGAATGCCTTCGTCCAGCTGTCCAGCAAGCAGGCTCAATCCCCCGTGCGCACCTCGTTAAATTTGAGAAATCAGGGAGAAGTCGCCTTGACGATGCCGGCATTTCTGGGTGAAACCCTGGCCCTGGGCACGAAGATCGTCACGGTTTTACCCCAGAATCCCTCCAGAGGCCTTTCCGCCGTTCAAGCCTTGGTGGTTCTCTTCGATGCCACTACCGGCGGACCTTCAGCCATTTTGGAGGGAACCCACTTGACCCGTTTGCGGACAGGAGCGACAACGGGCGCAGCTACTCAGGTCTTCTCCCGGCGGGACGCTAAAAAGCTGGCGTTGTTCGGAGCTGGAGGGCAGGCGTTTTTCCAGGTGCAAGGAGTCTGGGCGGCCCGGAAAGTGGAGCGATCCGTGATTTTCGATCTCCTCCCAGAGAGAGTGGATTCGTTGATCGGCCTGCTCAAAAAAACCCTTCGGGGGCGGGAGGTGGAAATTTTAAAGGCCCGTTCTCCAGAAGAAGCCTTGGAGGGAGCGGACGTCGTGGTTACGGCTACCAGCTCCCGTCAGCCGGTCTTTCCCGGAAAAGCGCTGAGCGCAGGCGCGCATGTCAATGCCATCGGGGCCTTCAAGCCAGAGATGCAAGAAGTGGATGAAGAGACGATCCTTCGTTCGCGAATCTTCGTCGATTCGGTTGCGGCTTGTCTGGAGGAAGCGGGGGATTTGATCATTCCTTTGAAGAAAGGCCTTCTTCGCCAAGCGGATATTCAAGCCGAGCTCGGCGAAGTAATCGCAGGGAAAAAACCCGGACGGCGGGATGATCAGGAGATTACGTATTTCAAATCCGTGGGCAATGCCGTCCAGGATATTTCGGTCGCCCAGGCAGTCTTCCAGCGAGCCGTGGCCAAAGGGCTTGGCCAGGAAGTGGAGCTATGATTAAGCGGATTTAACTTGACAAGAATGGCTCAGGCGTTAGAATCAGCGCGCAATGAACGTTTAAGGAGGTAAGTAGAAGGTGACGAATTTAGAATTCGGGTTGACCTTAACCGTAGTTGGGATGGGAGGAACCCTGGTGATCCTTTTCTTAATCACCCTGGTGATAGATGCCTTAAATAAATTCTTCCCTCCGGACATGAAAGGAAAGGGGGAGTAAAAGATGATAATCGACGGCTTGCTTAGTCTCTTGAACGGGTTTGGGAATTTACAGTGGACCAACGGGGTGATGATTCTGGTAGGGTGTGCCCTGCTCTACCTGGGGATTAAGAAAAACATGGAACCGCTTCTTTTGATACCCATCGGTTTCGGGGCCATTCTGGTGAATATCCCTCTCGCCGGGTTAATGGAAAAAGGAGGCCTTTTGCGCTACTTTTACGAGGCCGGGGTGCTGACGGAGATTTTTCCTTGCCTGATCTTTGTCGGCATCGGGGCCATGACGGACTTCGGCCCCCTCCTGGAAAATCCCCGCATCCTTCTTTTGGGAGGGGCAGGGCAATTCGGGATTTTCCTCACTCTTCTGCTGGCCTTGTTTTTGGGATTCACTAAGTTGGAAGCTGTGGCCATTGGGATCATCGGGGCTTGCGACGGGCCCACCGCCATTTACGTAACCTCCAAGTATGCCCCCCACATGCTCGGTGCGGTCTCGGTGGCGGCCTATTGCTACATGTCCATGGTGCCGATCATTCAGCCGCCCATCATGCGGGCCCTGACCTCGGTTGAGGAACGTAAGATCATGATGACCTATAAAAAGAAGTCGATCTCCCGTTCCGTGAAGATTCTCTTCCCTATTGCCGCGACCTTAGTGACTTGCCTGATAGCCCCCCTCGGTACTCCCTTGATGGGAACCCTTATGTTGGGCAATCTTCTAAGGGAAAGTGGAGTGGCGGACCGGCTGGTCAAGGCCTCGCAGAACGAAATTGCCAATATCGTCACCTTGCTGTTGGGCATTTCCATCGGGGCGACAATGGCCGGCCCGGTCTTCCTGAAAGCCCAGACCCTGATCGTTTTGGGGTTGGGCCTGGTGGCCATCTCTTTGGATACGGCCATGGGGATCTTCCTGGCCAAGCTGATGAAGGTCCTTTCCGGGGGTAAGGTGAATCCTTTGATCGGAGCAGCCGGGATCTCCGCCTTCCCCATGTCCGCGCGGGTCGTGCAGGTGGAGGGGCAGAAAGCCAACAAAAAGAATTACCTCCTCATGCACGCCATGGGTGCGAATACAGGAGGACAAATCGGGTCCGTACTGGCGGCAGCGGTCATGCTTTCGCTCCTAAAAGGAATGGGAATCATCTGATCAGTTGCCAGACTTTTTCAAAAAATCCAGGTATTGCTGAGCCAGGCGGGCGTTCTCGCTCCGGGGGGCGATGCGCACCACTTCCTGGAAAGATTTCTTCGCCTCCTCACGCTTCCCGGAGTTGAAATAAAGCAGGCCGAGTTGGAAGTGGGCCTTCCAAAAAGCCGGGTCTTGAGCCAGGGCCGAACGCATGGCGGCAATGGCTGCTTCTGTCTGTTTTTCATCGGTATAAGCCAGGCCCAGATTATAATAAGCCAGGCCGAAGTCCGGTTTCATGGCCACGGCCTTTTGGTAATATTCAATGGCCTTCCGCCGATCTCCTTTTTTATAGTAGGCCCAGCCCATGTTGTTCAGTGGGTAAAAAGGCGTCATGTAGAGAAGGTCTTTTAAAACCGTCTCGAATTCCTGGATCGCTTCATCCCATTTGCCCAGCTCTATGTAAGTCGCCCCCATGGCATTATGAGCTTCGGTGAATTTTGGGTCGAGGACCAAGGTTTGGCGGAAATGCTCCAATGCCTGAAGGAAGCGGCCCTTGGCACTGTAAGCCCAGCCTAAGGCAAATTGGATTTCCGGGTCTTTGGGGTTGAACTTCTCGCCCTGCAAAAGCTCCCTGAGGGCGGATGTGGGATCTCCCTGCTGGAGGCTTTGATAGCCCATACGTAAGTAGATCGTGGCCCTTTGCTGAGCCTGCTCATCTGTCGAACACCCCACCAGAAAAGATAAGCCCACCACTAAAAACAGGATCGCCTTGAATGAATTCGTAATCATAAAGGACCTCATTCTAATGCCAACTGTAAAAAAAAGAGAAACTATAAAAAAATCTTAATTTTGAATTTTGCAATTGGCAATTTTCATTTTGCAGTGTTAAAAAACGTCCCCATTCAATTGGCCAGATAATCCCCGCCCCTTCCTGCGCAGCAAGTGATGAAAGATTGCCCCGAGGCTTTCAAAGGGATTTGTTTCCTTGTTTTATCTTAAAATTTCTCTGGGCCCTCTGTGGTGAATCGCCTTTTTTAGGGAATATAAATTTTTATCTGAAAATATAATGGCTTTTCTGTTAGCCTGTCAAGCTATTTGATGACTCGAAAGTCGTGCTCCGTTTCGGCGATAGCTCAAAAGAGCATGGATCTTTTCCGAAAGAGGGTCCGTTGGTTTAAACCATCTTCTTGAAATTCTCTTTGGTCGCCCGGCATACCGGACATACCTCGGGCAAATCGCCGTCAAAAACGTACCCGCATACTTGGCAGACGTGGTATAGCGTTTCCTGGTCTTTGATCATGGCAGCCAGGGCATCTTTATAGAGTTTCGCGTGCCTATCTTCCACATCCCGGGAGCGGCTGAAACTCCAGGCCACATCCTCCCTCTTGAGGGCGAAGGCTTCCTGGATGAAAGCAGGATAGATGTCCGTTTTGGCTTTGATCTCGCTTTCAAAAGCCGCTTTCAGATTATCCTCGGTTTCCCCTATCACCCCTTCCAGGTACTTAAGATCCTCATCGGCGTGGACTCTCTCGGCCTCAGCCACTGCGCGGAAGAGCCTGGCAATCTGAGGGAACCCGTCCTCCTCTGCTTTTCTGGCGAAGGCCAGGTTGCGCAGGTGAGCCTTTGATTCTCCGGCAAAAGCCTCCTTCAATTTTTTCTCCAGGGCATCCGGCAGTTTTTCGTAGAGAATAAACTGGTACTTGTGCGCCCCGCAAACAGGGCAAACTTCCGGAGGAAAAACCCCTTCGTGGATATAGCCGCAAACCGTGCACTTCCATTTCTTGTCCATCCCATATTCCTTTCGGTTTAACCGGAGCACCTTCGAGCGAATCCTTACGTAGACCTGGTCCGCAACAGGGTTCAGGGCGCAGAAATAATTATATTAAA
>JAURYC010000346.1 GCA_030654105.1 Deltaproteobacteria bacterium | reverse complement strand
GAAAAAGGGTTTTCCTTTTTTATATTCCCGCTCTGCGCTATGCGGTATTCTAAAAAACTCTCCCAATTTGCTAAAACCCCTCAATTCGGGTATAATTTTATTATTTGAAACCGGAGGAAATTTGAGCCTTTTCATCACCTTCGAAGGAATCGAAGGATGCGGGAAAACTACCCAGATCGGCCACCTGTCCTCCTTCCTGCAAAAGATCCATCGATCTTTTCTCCTTACCCGCGAACCCGGCGGGACAGAGCTGGGGGAGCGAATCCGGCAGGTTTTGCTCTCTTCGGAAAGTGTGGGGATTGAACCTATGGCCGAGCTTTTCCTGTATGCCGCCGCCAGGGTGCAGCATATCCGCCAGGTCATCCTCCCGGCTCTTCAGGAAGGCAAAATCGTTCTCTGCGATCGATTCGCCGATGCTACGCTTGCCTACCAAGGTTATGGCCGAGGACTGGATAGGGAATGGATCGAAAAAATTCATTCCCGAACCATGGATAAAGTAACACCGGACCTGACGTTCCTTTTAGACCTGCCCGTGGAGGAAGGCTTGCAGCGGGCGTTTAAGCGAATGGAAAAACACGCCAGCAAAGAAGACCGCTTCGAAAAAGAAGCCCTCGATTTTCATCGCCGGGTGAGAGAAGGATATCTTGTTTTGGCCGAGGGTGAGCCCGAACGGATCATCATTCTGGATGGGATGAAAGATGAACAAACCCTGCATCGGGAAATCATCTCCTGTCTCCCCAGTGGGCTTCGAGGTTGATTATGCCCTTTGACCAAATTGGGGGACAGGAAAGCGCCTTAACCATCTTGCGCAACGCCTTGCGGAGCGGGCGGTTGGCCCATGCCTATCTCTTCCTCGGCCCCGACGGAGTTGGCAAACGCCTCACCGCCCTAACGCTGGCCAAAGCCATGAACTGCCAATCCCCTCCTGCGGAAGGAGAATCCTGCGCAAGGTGCTCATCCTGTATAAAAATTGATTCCTCCAACCACGCAGATGTGATCGTGGTGGAGCCCGCAGGCGAGGTCATCAAGATCGATCAAATCCGGGAACTGCAAAGACGTCTTCATTACCGACCATTGGAGGGGGGGAAACGGGCCTGTATCATCGACCCAGCAGACAGCTTGAATGAGGCCGCATCCAATGCTTTACTGAAAACTCTGGAGGAACCTCCTGACGAGACGCACCTGTTTTTGATTACCTCCCGGCCCCACCAACTTTTGCCGACGATCCTTTCGCGCTGTCAATGGGTGAAATTTAGGCCATTAGCCATCGGCCATATCGTTCAAATTCTGCAAAGGGTTCACTCCTGGCCAGAAGAAAGAGCATATTTTTTCGCTTCCCTGGCGGGAGGAAGCGCGGGAAAAGCTCTAGCCCTCAGCAATCGGGTGGATTTTCAGAAACGCCTGGACTGGTTGCGCACCTTCTCGGATGTATCCAGGAAAACCACGGAAGAGATTTTGGCAATTTGTGAGCGGGTGGCCAAAGAAGAAGAAGAGGTGAACGACCTGCTGGAACTCTGGAAACTTTGGGTCAGGGACTTGGTGGTATTCAAGGTCCAGGGAGAAGGGCCGGAGGGATCGGGGCTAAGGTTGATCAACCATGACTTGGCCCCGGAGGTTGCCGAGGAAGCCAAGAAGTATTCCTTCGACCGTCTGGACTCTTTTTTTGCACTCATCTCCGACATCCAAAAATCTATCGCCCAGAAAGCTAACCGGCAGCTGGCTCTGGAGACCTTGATGCTGGAGATGAAAAAAAATTCGGGAGGAAAGGAAATTTATTCTGGACGCAGATGAACGCAGAGAACCGCTAAGCGCTTAGCGCTATGCGCATGGCGTTTTTTAATTTTTGTTGGTGGCGTATATCTGCGGCAATCTGCGTCCCATAATAAAATCATGAAAGTTATCGGCGTAAAATTCAGGGACCATGGAAGGATCTACGATTACGATGCTACGGAGTTTACCGTGAAGGAGCGGGACATCGTGATGGTGGAGACCGAGCGCGGCCCGGAGCTTGGCTTTGTCGCCCGCATGCCCATGGAAAGGGGCGCGGCGTTTTTCTCCAAGCCTTTAAAAAAAGTCATCCGCCTGGCCGACGAGAACGACATGGAAAGAGGACGGCGAAACCTTTACCAGGAGCGGGAGGCCAAAAAGCTCTGTTTGGTAAAAATCCGGGAGTACAATCTCCCCATGAAATTGATCGGTGTGGACTCCTTCTTGGACGGCAGCAAAATTATTTTTTATTTCGTTTCGGAGGGGCGGGTCGATTTCCGGGCCCTGGTGAAAGATTTGGCCAGCGTCTTCAAGACCCGCATCGAGATGTGCCAGGTTGGCGTGCGCAACGAAGCCAAAATGATCGGCGGCCTGGGCGCTTGCGGACGGGAGTTCTGCTGTTGCACCTTCTTGAAGGAATTCGAGCCGGTATCGGTGAAGATGGCCAAGGAACAAAATCTGGCCCTGAATCCCCAGAAAATTTCCGGCGCCTGCGGCCGCTTGATGTGCTGCCTGGCCTATGAAATGGATACCTATACCGAGTTGAAGAAAAATTTGCCCAAAGTGGGCAAGAGGGTGGTCGCCCCTCAGGGAGCCGGAAAGGTCACCCAGCAAAACATCATCAGCCAGAAAGTTCGGGTGGCTCTGGATGATGGTAAAGAAGTGGAAGTGGGCCTGAATGAAATCCGGGAAGAATCGTTCTTCGAAAAATACAGGAAAGGGAAATGACCAGAATTTATTTCACCACGCCGATTTATTATGTGAACGCGGAGCCCCATATCGGCCATGCCTATACCACCATCGTGGCGGATGTGCTCAACCGCTTCTATAAACTGGCCGGGTACCAGACTTTTTTCTTGACCGGCACGGATGAACACGGGGACAAAGTGGCCCAGGCCGCCCGGGCCGCCGGGGAGACTCCCCAGTCTTACGCCGACCGCATCAGCGACCTTTTCCGGGAGCTCTGGCCCAAGCTGAACATCACCAACGACCGCTTCATTCGCACCACCGAAGAAGCCCATAAGCGGGTCGTCCAGCTCATTTTGCAAAAAGTTTACGATGCCGGGGACATCTACTTTGGCGAGTACGGGGGGCATTACTGCCGGGGCTGCGAGCGCTTCCTAACCGAAAAAGAACTGGCGGACGGAAAATGTCCGGACCACGGAACCGAGCCCGAGTTCATCAAGGAAAAAAATTATTTCTTCCGCATGAGCAAGTACCAGCAATGGCTGATTGAGCACATCCAGAACCACCCCGATTTCATCCGCCCGGAGCGCTACCGCAACGAGGTCCTGGCTTTCCTCCGCGAGCCTCTCGAAGACCTTTGCATCTCCCGGCCGAAAAGCCGGCTGGCCTGGGGCATCCCCCTGCCGTTCGATGCCGAGTACGTCACCTACGTCTGGTTCGACGCCCTGATCAACTATGTCACCGGCGTCGATTACCCCGACGGCGAACGATTCGGCCAATTCTGGCCGGTCTGCCAACATCTGATCGCCAAGGACATCCTCAAACCCCACGGCATCTACTGGCCGACGATGCTCAAGTCGGCTGGGATTCCACCCTACCAGCACCTGAACGTGCATGGTTATTGGATCGTCTCCGCATCCAAGATGTCGAAGACCCGGGGGAATATCGTCAAGCCCTTAGAGCTGAAGGATAAGTATGGCCTGGATGCGTTCCGCTACTTCCTCCTGCGGGAGATGCCTTTCGGCCTGGATTCCAATTTCAGCGAAACGGCCCTCATCGGTAGGATCAACGCCGACCTGGCCAATGACCTGGGGAACCTGCTCAGCCGCACCCTGGCCATGGTCGAGCGCTTCCGGCAAGGAGAGATTCCACGGGTAGGAGGCCTTGAAGAAATAGATCGGGAGTTGGCATCCGCCGCCTCGAGGGTGGCCGGTGATGCCGAG
>JAURYC010000345.1 GCA_030654105.1 Deltaproteobacteria bacterium | reverse complement strand
GTTCTTATAACCTTTTCAATCATTCTGTTAATTGCTTCAACATTCTTCGCCATTCTACGCCATCCCTCTCCTCCCCAATAACTATGGCGAAGAATTTAAAAAAGTTGTCTTAGGGAAGCTCCCAGGCCAGCAGCGCCTGCCCCAGCCCGCTGACCCCAAACATTATCGGTCTTTAAGATTTCCGCAAAAATGACGAAAAGAGTAGCGCGTGAAAATTTAAAAAGAAGGAGGCCTTTATGGGGAAAATATTATTGGCTATCTTTTCCATTTTCTTTGTTTTCAGCGGGATCGCCTTGACCGAAGAGGTTCGCGTCAGTTACAACGGGAAAACCGGAGACAAAAGCCTGGACTTGTCCCTGAAGAACCTTAACATCCAGGCCCAGGGAGACATCTTTAGGGTCCTGGAGACAACGCTCTCTCATCTCCAGGGCTTCGGCCAAATTTCTAAAACCGAAAATTTCATCTTCGGGCCCGAATAAAGCTTCAACCTCTGGAGACCATTCACTAAGAACCGGACATCTGCAAACAATGGCGTCGAAAATCCGCTGGCTCAGACCAGTCCGGCTTTGGGGCTGACGAACATCCAGGACGAAGGTGCTGTTGCTGTAAACTCTTCTAAGCTCATCTCCATACTCAATCCGACCCTGATAGAGATTTTCCCTTAGAAGGCTGCTCCACCCTTCATCCCCGAATACCCCACCTCCTGGTTTTATAACATTTGAAACAATTTCCCGCCGCTTGATCATCCCAACATGATAAACTAAGGCCTGAACCCATAGTCGACATAACTGGTCTCCTTGGATCGAATACAAATCATGTTTGGTTTTTTGGGCAAGGTTCCTCCAGGCCAAGTTGTGGAGCGGCTGCCGAAAGTCTTCTCGGTAATCAAGCCAGATAGCCTCAACATCTTCCCTGAATCCCGGAGTATTTCTGGGAACCTCGGATAAAATGCCGTTGGGATGAGCTGTAGAGCCGACAAAAACACCCCCCGGGTAAAGTAATCCGCAATCTGCCCGTTCCGGCCAGAAAACCGAGGGGTCTGTGGCCAGAGGGAGATAAGCCAATGGCCTTCCGCGCCATGAAAATTCTCTATGGGTAATCGCTTCGTCCCAGCAAAAGGCTAAAGTCCAATCAGGTTCACAAACCTCTGGGAAGCCATATCCATCAGGATCATCTGCAAACCAAATAATCCAAGGAATTCGTAAAGATAATTGAAACTCTTTCAGGTTGGATATGAATTCAGGATTCGCCCCAAGATCCAAGGTAAAAATGGCATCATATCCGTTGCTAATCTCTTTTAAGGTTTGATACTGAAGGGGACGTTGCGGAACCGCCAGATCAAGGACTTTCACCCCGCAAGATTGGAAGGCTCTGACCATGGATGCATGGATGGCAGGGAGAACATAGCCTTTGGCTTTGAGGGCCAGGATGCGCATTAATTTCGTTTCCACCGCAGAGAACGAGGAGAACGCAGAGAAAGGCTTTTTAGAATTCAGCGTTTATACTGAAAGCTGATTGCTGACCGCTTATTCGCTGAGGCATTGATGAGGCATTCCGGACTCCGGCCGTTTAGGATATCCCGGATCTGCCTGACTACGGCATCAGAAAGGCGCTCACCCGCTTCCTGCGTCAAGGCCCCCATATGCGGCGCTAGAACGACGTTCTCCAACCTGGAAAAGGGGTGGTCGCCGGAAATCGGTTCGTCGGCGAAGACATCAAGAGCTGCCCCTCTGATGCGGTTTTGCTTCAGGGTTTCCAGCAAAACGGGCTCGTCAATCACCTTCCCCCGTGAAGTATTGATTAGCAAAGCCTTTGGTTTCATCATCGCCAGAGCTCTGGCATTTATCATTCTCTTCGTTTCAGAAGTGAGGGGAACGTGCAGGGTGACGATGTCCGCGCTCGAAAGAAGTTCTTCCAAAGGGGGCGTTTCCATCTTATGGGAGGCATTCGCTGCAGGTTGAGCAAAAGGGTCGTAAACCAGGATCTTCATGTCGAAGCCCCTGGCGATCCTAGCCACTCGCGACCCGATTTGCCCCAAGCCAATGATACCCAGAGTCTTTCCCTGAAGTTCATTGCCCATAACCCACTCCGGCAAATTTCTACCTGTTTTTGGCCATCCATTTTCTCTGACCCAGCGGTCGGCGCGGTTTATTCGGCGTAGCAGGCAAAGCATAAGGCCAAAGGTAAGCTCGGCCACGGCTTGGGCATTCTCTCCCCGGCAGTTGCAGACGACGACCCCTCGACTTGCTAAGGAATCAACATTAATGTGGTCATATCCTGCACCATAGGCGATCACCCCTTTTAGGCCCGGAGCCTGCTCGAGGACTTGCGAGTTAATCTTGATGTATTCAGAGACGATGACCCGCACGGATGCCGATCTACCCAACCGTTCAGCCAGTTCCTGATGGTCTCGGACATCCGCCCAGGCGAACCCACCCATCGCAACAATCTCCGCCAATGCTTTTTCTGACATGAAAAAGCGGTCGGCCAATACAACCGGAACGGAAAAAATTTCGTTATTGGCCTTCATAAACGATCCTTCCACCGACCACAGTCATTTTTACCCGGCAATCGGAAATCGCCTCCGGGGGAACCTCCAGAGGATTTTTATCGAGCACTACCAGATCGGCCACCTTGCCTTCCTTCAAGGTTCCCCGCTCTTTTTCCTCGAAGGAAAAATAGGCTGCTTCCCGAGTGTATAAAGCGACTGCCTCTTCAGCTTTTAGGCATTCTGCTGGACCGAATTTTTTTCCGCTTGGGGTTTTACGGCAGATGGAGTCGCGCACTCCAATCAAAGGGTTGGGTTCTGCCACCGGGCAGTCCGAAGAAAAGCCCAGTTTGATCCCCCGTTGCAGAAGGGTTTTAAAACGATAAAGTTCCTGGGAGCGTTCCGGCCCGTAAGCCTCGATGAACCCGTCGCCGAG
Source organism: Deltaproteobacteria bacterium (assembly GCA_030654105.1). Lineage (NCBI taxonomy): Bacteria > Pseudomonadati > Myxococcota > Myxococcia > Deltaproteobacteria bacterium. The sequence continues at coordinate 3,904 of JAURYC010000345.1, read as the reverse complement.
GAGGGAGAAGAAATTAGCCTGGCTGCAAATATATAGGTTCAGTTCTTTCACCCGGTCGATCTGAGAAGGCATGAGGTTCCCGGCGTGGACGATATGGTGGCGCAAAGGATTTCCTTTTTCTATGACCCTGCCGAAGGCTTTAAGCAGCATCTCCAAAGCCCGGTCTCCCTGCGCATGCACGGATATCTGGTATCCAGCCTGATCGAATTTCTCGATTTCCCGGTTGATCCCCTTCTGGTCGTAGTTCAAAATTCCCTTTCCTGCTCCGGGTGGATAGGCGTAGGGTTTGGAAACGGCTGCGGTTCGGCTGCTCATCCCCCCGTCCAGGAAAATTTTAATAGCCCCGATTCTCACCCATTCGGAACCAAACCCCCGCTTGATTCCCGCAGCTAAGAGCGGGTCGGCCCATTGGTTCAGGATATAAGCGTAAAGGCGGAAGGGGAAATGGTCGGCCTCTGCCGCCTCCTGATAAGTACGGAGCGTCAAAGCGTCAACGAACGGGTCGTGGGCGCCGACAATGCCCAGGCTCTGGAAACGGGCCGCGCAACGGGACATCATTTCTATTCTCCCCTGCCGGTCATATTCACTCATCATCTTCGAATAAATGGAAGGGCTCTGGAAGAATAAAGGTCCCATAAAAGCCGATTCACTCAAAATACCATTTGGTTCGCCTTGCTCATCACGGGCGATGATTCCTCCGGGAGGGTTGGGGGTTTTCTTGGTGAATCCTAATTCTTTCAAAGCGCGGCTATTGACCACTGCACCGTGAACGGAAACATGGACCAGGCAGATGGGGTGTTTTTTTGAGGCCCGGTCAAGGTCCACCCGGGTGAGATCTTTTTTATCGTCGAGCAAATAAGGAGCATAACCCCAACCCATGATCCACTTTCCGGGCGGTGTTTTCGCGGCTTTGGCCCTCAAAGCTTCCACCACATCCTCCCCCCGCACGCAGCCAGCGGCTGGCCGGCAATCTGCCTGGTCAGTAAGCAAGGCATAGAGGCAAAAATGATTGTGCGTGTCGATAAATCCTGGCAGTACCGTCTGCCCCTGGAGGTCGATGACCCTCGTCCCGGGTGTGGCCAGTTTTTCGATCTCCGCTGCCTGGCCCAGCTTAGCAATGCGGCCGAATTGCACAGCTATGGCTTCGGCCTGCGGTGCTGATTTTTCCATGGTCAGGATATTTGCATTCTTGAAAATTGTCTCCATCACCCCTCCCCCTTTCCGCTTGGACAAACTTTTAAATCCCCCCAACCCCCCTTTCTAAAAGGGGGGGGGCGAGGGGGGATTTTCCTTTTCCCCTTTTACCAAAAAAGAAAAGGGTAGGTCAAGGGAGGATTTTTCATTTTCTAAAATCTTCCGAAAACCCTTTCCTATCCGGGCCCAAAAAGGGGAAGGTAACTCCTGGAAAAGCTTGATATGAATAAAATTTCTATAGGAATTTTTATTGACATAATAATTTTCATTTAATATAATTAATATTTAAAATCTTTTATGAGGTTATTTCATGGCAACTCCTATACCGAAAAAGGGGGAGATCATAAGGAAGTGGCATCTAGTGGACGCCAACGGCAAAACGCTGGGGCGGTTGGCTTCCCGAGTGGCGATTCTCCTCCGGGGGAAGCATAAACCCACTTTTACCCCGCATATGGATGTAGGCGATTTCGTTGTCGTGGTCAACGCCGATAAAGTAGCTCTGACAGGTAATAAATGGAAACAAAAGCTTTATATTCATCACTCGGGATACCCTGGCGGACTCAAATCCATTAGTGCCGAAAAAATGAAAGAGAAAAAACCTGAACGGTTGATCACCATGGCCGTGCAAGGAATGCTCCCTAAAAATAAATTAGGTCGAAAACTTTTAAAGAAACTGAAAGTTTATTCCGGCGAAGCGCATCCTCACCAAGCCCAGCAGCCTGAGGCTTTCGCCTAAAAGGAAGAGAAAATGCCCGAAAAGACATTCTACGCAACCGGTAAAAGAAAAACGTCTATCGCCCGGGTTTGGATGAGGCCAGGCGCAGGTAAGGTCACAGTCAATGACCAAGAGCTGGGCAGTTACTTCAGATTGGAGACAGCTAAAGTGATGGTTTCCCAGCCTCTCGAACTCACCGGAACCCTTGGTCAGTTTGACATCTCCGCTACCGTCCGAGGAGGAGGAATTATAGGCCAGGCCGGTGCCCTCCGTCACGGAATCACCCGGGCGCTTCTGACAGTGAAGGACGAATTCCGCGAAAGCCTCAAAAAGGCCGGCCTTATCACCCGGGACTCGCGGATCAAAGAACGTAAAAAATACGGACAGAAAGGGGCTCGCAAGAGATTCCAATTCTCCAAGCGTTAATACCCTTGGAAAGGAAAAAGGAAGGCTCTTCAGCCTTCCTTTTTTTTCGTCCAAAAATCAACTATGACGAAGTTTTCCTCCCTTTTCAACCCTCCTATCTTGAGGGGGTGCGAGAAGGGGAAATCCTTTCATTTTAAATTTTAGGAGAAAAGCCATGACGCGCGTGGGGATTGTAGGTGCCACAGGATATACGGGACTGGAGCTTGTACGTCTGCTCCTCAGGCACTCCCAAGTAAAAATGACCGCCTTAACGGCGGAACGGTACGTGGGCCAGCCAATCTGGAAAGTCTTTCCTTCGGTGATGAAAGAAACGGATTTGATTTGCCAGCCTTTAGAAGTTGAACCTTTAGTGCAAACCTGCGATTTTCTCTTTACCGCCCTTCCTCACAAGGCTGCAATGGATATCGTTCCGAGGTTTATCCAAAGAGGCCTGAAGGTCGTGGACCTGAGCGCCGATTTTCGCCTGGCAGATCCCAAAGTCTACGAGGAATGGTATGAACCGCACACTGCCCCGGCGTTCCTGAAGCACGCCGTATACGGAATTCCGGAGCTTCATCGGGAAGAAATCAAAAAAACTTCGCTGGTTGCCAACCCTGGTTGTTATCCAACCAGCATCATCCTGGGTCTGGCGCCGGCTTTAAAGAATAAGCTCATCGACCACCGGACCATCATCGCCGATTCCAAATCGGGGGTCAGCGGGGCCGGGAGGTCGGCTGTCCTCTCCTCTCTTTTTGCAGAGGTGAGCGAAAATTTTAAGGCCTACAAAGTCGCCGAGCACCGGCACACCCCGGAGATCGAGCAAGAATTAAGCTGGTTGGCAGGAGAGAAAGTCGTCATCACCTTCACCCCCCATTTGGTTCCGATGAAACGGGGTATCCTGTCTACGATCTACGCTTCACTTGAAAAACCCTATTCTGAAAATGAGATTCTGGACCTCTATCGTAATTTTTACGCCAATGAAAAATTCATCCGCATCCATCCCGCCGATCTTCTTCCCAGCACGGCGGACGTGTTGGGATCCAACTACTGCGACATCGGCTTGAGAGTCGATAAAAGAAACAACCGTTTGATTTTGCTGGCAGCGATCGATAATCTGGTCAAAGGTGCATCGGGTCAGGCTGTCCAGAACATGAATTTGATGCTCGGCCTCGAGGAATCCCTGGGCCTCGACATCGTCCCTTTATATCCATAAAAACATCTTCGCCACAGAGGACACAGAGATCACAGAGTAGAATAAAAAATCAGGTATTAAAAACAAATAAAAATTTTTTTGCCTTTCGCTTTTATAACTATTTTTTCCTCTGTGTTCTCTGTACTACTAACGTTCAATTTCTGAAAATTCTGTTAAGATTATTTTCTAAAATTTTTTATCTGTGTTTATCCGTATTCATCCGTGTCCTAAGTTGTTTTTTGTTCTAAAGATTTTGGTTATAGCTCTGTGATCTCTGTGCCCTCTGTGGCTAATGTTTTTTAGTTGCGGCTCTGCCGCGCTGTGATCTCTGTGGCAAAAAAAGGGGATTTGAAAATGGAATGTGCTATGAAGAAAAATCTGGAGAAGTGCACCTGCTC
>JAURYC010000344.1 GCA_030654105.1 Deltaproteobacteria bacterium | reverse complement strand
GCTTGACCCCTGGAATCCTCGACCCCTTGAATCCTCTTCAAGAGGTAATTCAATCCCCAAAGCTAACCCCGATAGAGCGGGCTGTCTTGACCAGATCGCCGTTGGGCAAAACTTTTCTCTGGTCGCCCTGGACTCTTCTCAGAGCTATATCTTCAATTTTCAGGCCGCGCAGGCAAACCATCCTACCAAACTTTCTTTGCATCACCAGGTCTACGGCTTTGGACCCGAATCGGGTGGCCAAAATGCGGTCGAAAACTGAAGGAGACCCACCCCGTTGGATATGCCCCAGGACGGTAATCCGAGTTTCTACGCCGGTCCTTTTCTCAATCTCATTCCCCACTTTATAGCCTACTCCTCCCAACCGTACAGGATCTGTGCTGTCCTCCACCAGCTTCTGAACGACCACTTCTCCTTTTTTCGGAACTGCCCCTTCTGCCACCACCACGATGCTGGACCGTTTCCCATAGCGATGCCTCTCCCTCACCACTTCGCAGACTTTGTCGATATCGTAGGGAATTTCCGGGATGAGGATGACATCCCCCCCGCCGGCCAAGCCGGCCTCTAAGGCAATCCATCCCGCATACCTACCCATGACTTCTACCACCATGACCCGGTGATGAGAAGCCGCCGTGGTTTGAAGTTTATCGATCGCTTCCATGGCGGTCTGCAAGGCTGTGTTAAACCCAAAGGTGACATCCGTACCCCAAAGGTCATTATCAATGGTTTTGGGAATTCCCACCAGCGGAACTCCTTTTTGAAAAAACTGGTGGGCGATCGTCAGCGACCCATCTCCTCCCACAGCAATCAGGGCATCGACCTTATTCCTTTTCAAATTGCGGATGGCCTGTTCGGAGACATCCCTGAAGATTTTTTTTCCTCTGACCATGACCGGGAAGCGAAAAGGGTTATCGCGATTGGAAGTCCCCAGAATCGTTCCCCCTTGATGCAAAATTCCTGAGGCATCTGAGGGTTCAAGCCGGCGAGTCATATTCCTGATCATCCCGAGGTACCCTTCCAAAAAGCCGACTACTTCCAACCCGTACTGAAAAATAGCTGTCTTCACCACCGCCCGGATAACAGCATTCAGGCCGGGGCAATCACCGCCTCCCGTGAGGATCCCGATTCTTTTGATTACAACTTTGGATTTCATCGCCACCCCCGAGAATATTTTTTAAAAAACTTTTTGCCACAGAGCACACAGAGGCCACAGAGAAATAAATAACCTAAAAATCAACTATAAAAATGCTTTTTTAAACTTTTCATTTCTTCTTACACTTTTATTTTAAATTTTATTCCATTTCCGCTCTGTGATCTCTGTGTGCTCTGTGGCTATGAATGGTATTTTTTTTCAATTCTACAGTTTTGTCTTACCCTTAAAATCCTAATCTGCTTAAGGGGGAATCTGGAAGGGGGCGATTAGCGTGGGAAGGGGCACTTCGATCACGACCGGCCTTTGGGCCTCCAGAGCTTCATCCAATGCCTTCCCCAACTGCTCCGGTTTAGCCTTCAGGCCTTTGGCGCCGAACAATTCAGCAAGCTTGGCAAAATCCGGGTTGTTTATCTCCGTCCCCACGATTCTTCCCCTGAAGTTTACCAACTGATCGCTTTTGGTCGATCCAAAAGCCTGATCATTAAAGACAATAGTTATCAAATTGATTCCGTACTTCACCGCCGTGGCCAGCTCACCGCAGGCATACAGGAAGCCCCCGTCTCCCACAACGCAGACGACTGGCCTATCTGGAGCAGCCAATTTAACTCCCAGGGCTGTAGGAAAAGAATACCCCAAGGTAGCGAAATAGGAAGAGGTTATGTAGGTCCGCGGGCGCCTGACCGTATAAGCCAGGTTGGCCCAATAACCGATGTTGGTGACCCCGGCCACCAAGATGGCGTCATCGGCCAATTCCTTCCTTAAGGTTTTGATAATGTCATATTGCCAGGGGGCTTTTTCTTGAAGCCAATTCTGGTGGTTCTGGCGAAATTGATCCAGCTCCGAAGTAAGCCAGCGTTCCTTCGCAACCTTTTCCTTTCGAACTGCTTCGACGAGAGCCCTCAGGCCAGCTTGGGCATCGGCTACGATGGCTACCTCTGCAGGATAGTTTTTTCCGATCACGGAAGGGTCGGCATCCAGGTGAATCAACTTTTGGGGAGGTTTTAAAGCCGTACCCGGTCGCTGCTGTTGCCATGTAAAGCGGGTGCCCACCGCCAAGACTACATCGGCCTGTGGCATGGCCCAGCGGATCGCTCCAAATCCGTAATACCCGCCCCCCAGGGAAAGGAGATGATCTTCAGAGATTGCGCCCTTGCCCTCGGGAGTGGTTACTACCGGTGCTCCCAGGGCTTCGGCCAGATCTCTCAACTCTGCGGATCCATCCGACAGAATGGCCCCCCCTCCTGCCCAGATGAGCGGTTTTTGGGCTTTAACGAGAAGCTCAACAGCCCGACGGATGCTCTCCGGGTCCGGCTCCGCGGGTGGAATGGCTTCCCGGGAAAAGAACTCTACCTCCGCGCTGTTTCTCAGGGTGTCCCAGGGAATTTCCACTTCTGTAGGACGGGGCCGACCTGTATTCATCTGGCCCATGGCCTCGTGTATGGCCCCGGGGATCTCTTCCCCCCTCATCACCCGGCGGCACCATTTGGTGACCGGGCGAACCATATCCAGCTGGTCATTGACTTCGTGGAGCACCCCCCCATCTTTTCCTAAATCCATACTCTCCACCTGCCCGGCCAGGAGAAGAACGGGGGAGGAACAGGCATAGGCCGTACCCATCGCGGCGAGGGTATTCTGAACTCCGGGCCCCGGCACAACCAGGCCTACGCCAGGCCTACCTTTGACCCGGGAATACCCGTCAGCCATGTAAATGGTGCTCTGTTCATGGCGGACGGTAATCAGGCGGAGGTCCTTCTCGCCGTAAAGGGCATCAAAGACGGCCATAATCTGGACTCCGGGAATGGAAAAAAGGTACTCTACTCCTTCTCTTTTCAACGATTCGACGACTGCTTCTCCTCCGGTCATTCTGGGCATATCATCCCCCCCATCCTTTGCTCTTCCGTTAGGTCAAAGTCCATAAGCTTCCTCCAAATGAGTGTGAGGGTAAGTGTCAGTGTGAGTGTGAGTAAAAGCATAGCATATAGAGGGCCGTCGGCGATTGTTTTTAACGTATGCTCTATGGGGTTTGTGCTTTGAGATTTTGACACTGACACTTACACTATTTCCCCTCCATTTTTTTATAAAGCGATTCGATTTTCCGGTCTCTCTCCCGCCTCAATCTCGCGATTTCTTTTTCTCGCTTTTCGGTTTCCTGGATCAAAATCTCCACTTCGGCGATCTTGGCAACATAAACCTTACGGATTTCGGCAATCTCGTTCTTTTGCTGCGAGGAAAGGCGGACAATTTCTTCATCTCCACCCATTTTCTCACTCTTCTCCAAGGCAATCTCCAAAGCGCTCTTTAACTCTCCCATAGTTTCTGTTCCTCCTTTCAAAAAGGATTGGATGGGCCGATGGAAAGCGTGGGCTTCGAACACTTGAGGATGGAAGAAGTGTACAATAAACGAACCCTCTTTTTCAATAGGGGGATTTGTCTCGATTCATTTGCTAAGTATCTCCAGCCGGTTTTGGTGGGTTCCCCCCGAGGGGGCAGTCTTTTATCCTCCCCCAACTTTTTTATGTACTTGCCGCCCCCCTTCATTTAATATATATTCCGCTGTTCAGGATTTTATTGATTGTCTCTTGCCAGAATAAATCATGGATGGGAAACTTAGACTTTTCGTCTTGCCGGAAACCTTGGCCATTTGTCAGCTGCCCAAGAATGCCCGCGTTCCCCAATGGGCGATCGTCGGTGCGTTTTTTTCCGTCACCCGAACAGCAGAAGAATTATCTGTGGTCTGCCCTCAAACCAACGTCCCAGAGGGAATCAAAAGGGATGAAGGATGGCGGTGTCTTAAGGTGGAAGGGCCGTTAGATTTTTCAGCAGCTGGAATCCTTGCTTCCCTCACCATGCCATTGGCGAAGGAGGGGATCAGTGTCTTCGCCGTGTCAACTTACCATACGGATTATTTGCTGGTGAAAGAGCAGCATCTGGGAAAAGCAGTCCAGATCCTTGCTCAGAATGAACACCGGATTCAATATTTAAAAAATTATTAGCCACAGAGAGCACAGAGATCACAGAGAAATAAATAAAAGTAAAAAATTTATTAATTTTTTATCTTATTTTTTGTAATTCGCTTTTTTACCTCTTGGCCCTCTGTGTTCTCTGTGACCTCTGTGGCTAAATCGCTTTGAGATGGAGATTGTGATGGAATACAACGTCGCCAAGCGAACCGAGTCTTTCCAGGAATCGGTAATCCGCAAGATGACCCGGGTTTGCCAGCAATACGGAGGGATCAACTTGGCCCAGGGATTCCCGGAAAAGTCCGCTCCCGAAGAGGTCCTCCAGGCAGCCCTGCAAGCCATCCAGGGGGGAAACAACCAGTATTCCATAACCTGGGGGCTGCCCGCGCTGCGGGAGGCGGTTTCCCAAAAAGTATCCCGATTCAATCTCAATGGCCGGCGGCCCGATCCGGAAAAGGAGGTCACCATCACCTGCGGCAGCAGCGAGGCCATCGTAGCTTCTTTGCTGGCCTTGGTTAATCCAGGAGAAAAGGTGGTCATCTTCGAACCTTTTTATGAAAACTACCTTCCGGGTTTGGCCCTGTGCGGAGCAACGCCCCTTTTCGTGCCCTTACGAGAGCCGGAATGGGGGATGGACCTGGAGGAGTTGAGTAAAGCCTTTTCCCATAATCCCAAAGCCTTGATCCTGAATACCCCGGCCAACCCTTCAGGTAAAGTATTTTCAAGAGAGGAGTTAGCGACCATCGCCCGACTTTGTATGCATCATGGCACTTATGTCATAACGGATGAGATATATGAACACATCATTTACGACGGATTTAAGCATGTCAGCATAGCCAGTTTGGCGGATATGTGGGGGCGGACGGTCACGATTAGCGGTTGTTCGAAGACTTACAGTGTAACCGGCTGGCGGGTAGGATATGTTGTGGCTCCCTATGGCCTGATGTCAGCCATCCGCAAGGTTCATGATTACCTGGTAGTGGCGGCGCCGACTCCCTTCCAAATCGCCGCCATCACGGCTATGGGCCTCCCTGATTCTTACTACCGGGGCCTGGGAGAACATTACCGGGAGCAACGGGACTTCCTCTTGCAGATTTTCCAGAAACTTTCGATCCGGGTGCTTCGCCCTTCCGGGGCTTATTACATGATGATCCGCATTGATGGATTGGGATACGAGGATGATGAAGCCTTTGCTATGGCGCTGGTGGAAAAAGCAGGTCTGGCGGTGGTGCCGGGGTCAAGCTTCTACCATCGGCCAGAGGATGGGCGGGATAAAGTTCGGATCTGCTATGCCAAGAAATGGGAGACGCTTTATCAGGTTAAGGAGAGGATGGAGAAATTTTTAAGGAGTTAAAGTTAAAATGGATACGTTCTCTGCACGCTCTGTGGTTAGGTTAACCCATTACCAAGGAGGTTGTCATGGGAAAGAGGAAAAAGCTATCAAGAGGAGTCGCCGTCGTTGGAGGCGGATTGTCCAAACTGGGATTATTCAAAGACCGTAATTCCAAGGATTTTTTTGCTGAAGCCTATTTAGAGATGATTGGCTCCGTGGATAAAGGAATAGACCCCAAGGACATTGAGGCCATTTACATTGGCAATTTTACCAATGACTTTTTCGTAAACCAGGCCCATTGGGGTCCGATCATATCCGATCTGGTGGGGCATGTACCCAAACCAGTGACCAGGACCGAGGGAGCCTGCGCCTCAAGTGCTCTGGCTTTTCGGGAAGGAGTATTCGCCATTGCCTCGGGCTTCTATGACGTCGTATTGGTAGGGGGCCTGGAACAGATGTCCAGACGTACTACCGAAGAAGTGGCTGAAGGCTTGGGCACTGCCGGCAGTCCCTATGAAGTGGCGACGGGGTTCACCTTCCCCGGAGTTTTTGGGACGATTGCCACAGCCTATTTTTCCAAATACGGGACTAACCGGGAAACTCTTTTTAACGTTACCATCAAGAGCCACCTCAATGCGCCTCTGAATCCGAAAGCCCAGTTTCCCTTAACCGTTCGGGACTTCATGAACGCCAGGATTGAGAAATGCCGCAAAAAAGGGGAGGCCGTGCCCGACTGGAAAGACGAGAAGGATTTCCTCCGGGATACCTCTGTGAATCCTCCCGTTGCCTGGCCCATGCACCTTTTCGACTGCTGTCCCATAAGCGACGGGGCATCCTGCCTGCTTCTGGTGGCTGAGGATATAGCCAGAAAGTTTACCGATGAGCCGATCTATGTGGCCGGCATCGGGCAGGGAAGTGGGTATAGCTTGCATGCTACCAAAAACATAACCTCCTTTGAGGCGACCCGGGCCGCAGCCCAGGAGGCCTATGAAATGTCCGGCCTTAGGCCCGAAGATATTCAATTTGCCGAGGTCCACGACTGTTTCTCCATCGCGGAGATCATTCATCTGGAAGACCTCGGCTTTTTCAAGCCGGGAGAAGGGCATAAAGCTACTGCTGAAGGTCAGACGAGACTTGAAGGCCCGAAGCCAATCAATACCTCGGGGGGTCTGAAATCGAAAGGCCACCCGGTGGGCGCCACTGGCGTAGCTCAGTTGTACGAGGTGTGGCTGCAGTTGAGAGGCCAAGCAGGGAAGAGGCAGATTCCCAACCGGAATTTGAGGGTAGGGGGCGCCCACAATCTGGGAGGCACCGGTGGCACCTGCACTTTTAACATTTTGGAGAGGAGGTAACCCATGTACGACCGACCTTTCAATGACAATTCCTACGAGCAGTTTCTGAAAGAAGAGAAGATCATGGGCTCCCAATGCCAAAAATGCGGTGCTTTAGCCCTGCCTCCCCGTCCCATATGCGTATCCTGTTTTGGAAGCGAATTGGAATGGATCCAGTTCCGGGGCGTAGGAAAACTGGCTGCTTTTACCAGTATCATCGTTGCCCCGCCGTTCATGGCCAAAGAAGGCTTTAGTAAAAATAATCCTTACGTCGTGGGAGTCGTAGAGCTGGAGGAAAGCGCGAAGATCGTGGCCCGCATTACTGGCGTGGATGCTAAAAAACCGGAGGAGATCAAGGTGGGGACCCCCCTCAAAGCGGAATTTATTCATAGCGGCCAGGGGCCCGAGCAGAAAACTTATTTAGCTTTCAAGCCTTAGCCCTTTTTCAGCTTAGACCGGCAAGTGGGGCATAAGCTTCGCTTGCCGGCTTTTCAAGCCAGTAAGGTACGTTTATGAACGTGGGGACACTTTTCACCAAAACGGCCCGCACCTTTCCCGATAGGCTGGCCATAGCCTACGGTAACTATGAGTTGACTTATCAGCAGGCCAACGAACGAATCAATCGGTTGGCTAATGCGCTCCGGGGCTTGGGAATCCAGAAGGGGGCGAATGTAGCCATCCTCCTGCACAACTGCCCCGAGTTCCTCGAGGCTCTCTTTGCCTGCTTCAAGGCCGGGCTGGGATCGGTTCCCGTCAATTTCCGCCTCCACCCCAAAGAGTGCAGTTTCATCATCGATAACTCGGAGGCCGAGGCAGTCATCCTGGGAGAAGATTTCCGGGATTCCCTCTATGCCCTCAAAGGCGAGATGCCCCGGGTTAAGCACTACATCTGCATCACTGAACCTTTGGAGGGAATGATTCGTTACGAGTCTTTAATCAAGGATCAACCTACCAACTTTACCGATGAAGAGGTGGAGAGGGACCACCTGGCCTGGATTTTTTATACCTCTGGAACCACGGGCCGTCCGAAAGGGGCGATGCTGACCCATCATAACCTGATGGTCATGACCATGAATTTTTTCGCCGACATGTGCCCCTTGGGACCGGAAGATGCGGTTTTGCATGCCGCTCCCCTAAGCCATGGGAGCGGGCTCTATTCTCTTCCCAACGTAGCCAAGGGCGCGGCCAATGTTATCCTGGCCTCGAAATCTTTTGACCCCCCTATTGTTTTTAAAACTATCCAGAGGAGGAGAGTTACCAATATATTCATGGCCCCGGCGATGATCAAACGTCTGATCATCTCCCCGGAGATTGGCCGTTATGACTTAAGCAGTCTGAGGTGTATCAATTATGGCGGGGCCCCTATCTTGGTGGAAGACCTTAAGGCTGCGGTAAAAAGAATGGGCCAGATCTTCGTTCAGCTTTTTGGACAGGCCGAGGCCCCCATGACCATCTCCTACCTTCGGAAGGAAGAACATCTGCTGGAAGGAACAGAAGAACAGATGAGGCGTTTGACCTCGGCGGGGATTCCCCGGACGGATGTGGAAGTGAAGATTATTGACGATATGGACCGAGACCTCCCGCCGGGAAAGATGGGGGAGATTGTAGTCCGGGGGGAAGTGGTCATGAAGGGCTACTGGAAAAACCCCGAAGCAACCGCTGAAACCTTACGGGGCGGATGGCTGTACACGGGAGATTTAGGGATCCTGGATGAGAAGGGGTATGTCTACATCCTCGATCGAGCCAAGGATATGATCATCAGTGGAGGAGAAAATATTTACTCCCGGGAGATTGAGGATGTGATCATCAAACACCCCGCCGTTCTGGAGGTGGCGGTTATTGGAGTTCCCGATGAAAAGTGGGGCGAATCCATCAAGGCCATGGTGTCGCTGAGGGAAGGCCGAAAGGCTACGGAAGAAGAAATTATCAACTTTTGCAAGCAGTATCTGGCCAGTTTTAAAAAACCGAAATCGGTAGAGTTCATCGACGCCATACCCAAGAACGCTTATGGAAAAGTTCTCAAACGAGAACTCCGGGAAAAGTTCTGGGCCGGTGAAGCCCGGAGGGTGAGGTAACCACTAAAAAAACAAAAGAGCATAAAAACCACAGAGAACACAGAGAATAAAGAGGATAATTTTAATCCCCCCCCAACCCTCTCCCGCAAGGGGAGAGGGGGTTTCCGGATTAGAACTATTTAGGTGTTTTTAATTGACGAATTGTAAGGAGCCGTTGGGAAAGATAGATACACTCTGCCCCGCACTGCCATCTTTCAATTCATCTAAGACATCCTTCCAGGTATTGCGGATGATTACATTTTCAGGATAGCGTTCCAGGAGGTCGGCCCGCGAGCAATTGGGTGAAAAAACGATAACCTTGCGCCCCTGGAAGATTCCGGCAATGGCCGGGCGGCGGCCCACCCGGTTATAAAGCCTCATGCCCCGGTCAGCGATGGAATGGAACCCAAGCCCGTCGGAGCTGGCAGTGGCAATGACCACCTTCCCCCCTGCGCGCACTAAACGGCGAGATAAATTGCCCGTCCACACATTGAGAGCCTTCTGGGCCTGGACTAATTCCGTATCTTCGGGGAAGGCGTTGAAGATGCCGATATCCGCATCCAGCGGGACCTCGGTCAAATATATCTTTCCGGCCAGTTCCACGGCCGCGCGATGAGCCTGAACCAAATCTCCCACAAAAACCCCGGCGGTCTTGCCATCGGAAGTCCCCACGGAATTGACGATGAGGTTCAAACCGGCCATTCTGGCCCCCTCTTCTATATCTAAGCGAAGCTCGTTAGTGTTCAGATCATATCCCTGGGAGAAGCCCGTGCTCCCGATCTTGCCCCTGAAGGCAGGGGTGTGATTTTTTTCGATCGTATCAATGGATCCTAACCCCGGGATGACGATTTTCCCCCCTCCGCCAAAGCCGGCAATGGGGTGGGGGGTGATAAACCCGATACCGATCTTGACCTCCGCCTCTATAAAATAGCGGTTGATCTGCACTGGCGTTCCTCTGGAGGTGGTGCCAACGTTGACCAGGTTCTCGTAAGGGTGATGGTTATAAACCGGAAAGCGATTGGCTATTTTCTTCCCCAGCTTTTTCTCCTGGTCAATTTTCATTAAGGGACGATGGCACCCAATGGCCATGACGATCTTGATGTTTTCATCCTTGATGCCCCCTTGATTCAACTCTTCCAGGATAAAGGGCAAGAAACGGTAGGCTTGGGTGGGCCGGGTCAGGTCGTCTACGGCAATGACTGCGGTTTTTTTCCCTTCGGCTAACCTGCGGATAGTCTCCTGGCCGATGGGATTCTGGAAGGCCTTGCGGATTTCAGGCTGACTCAAATCCGGCCCATCCGCCATGGAGGCCATGTGGACCTTCCAACGATTAGGAAAAGTTAAGGGGAGGTTTTTGCTCCCCCGCCAGCATCCCCATGGGATCGTAGTTTTTTTCATTTTAAAATTCCCCCTCGTTTGTTCAGGATCCTTGTAATCCAATAAACTGGATTGGGTCTTAATATATCACAATAAGGATGCCTGGATGAAATAAAATTTCTATCCGGGGTCAAGATAGAGAATTGCCTTGCTCTGCAATTTTCAACCCCAGGATTGTAAATTCAAGAAAAAGGGTGGGGGGAGGGAAAAAGCTCGAAGGAAAAATAAGGAAAAATATGTTGACAAAAAAAACGCTTTGTTATAAACCCAAACTAATTTAGAATATTAACCTTTGCCGTTCCCTAACCGCCGGAAAGGAAACTATTAGCTCCTCCGTTTGGCGTCAAAAGATTCAAGGCGGAGAGTTTTCCTTATCCTTTGACCTTGTCAGTGGAAGTTGGCCCAGAGTTAGTCCCTTTAGGAGCCAAAAGAATTTTCTGTAACCATGTATAACACGGGCATGACACCCGTGAAAAACAGAGGGACGCAAAGAAATTTGCGCGGCCCTTCAAGGGAGGTAGCTATGTGGATGAAGAGTAAGGGATGGCTGGTCATTTTGGTACTCCTTTCGGTGGTATTCTTGAATTCGCCCGCAGCCGGCCAGACGATCTTAAGGATGGGAACGCAATTTGCGCCGAAGTCCATCTCCACCCTGGCCATGGAAAAATTTGCCGATTATGTTAAAGAGAAGACCGACGGGAAATACACCGTGCGCATTTTCCCAGGTGGGCAACTGGGTCCCGACCGGGAGATGCAGCAGTCGTTAAAGTTGGGCACCCTCGAATTGCTTCAGGCCACCAACAACGCCCCCACGTTGATGAAGGAAGGGAAGAACTTCGAAGCCACGGCCGCCCCCTACGTTTTCCGCACCCAGGAAGAATATCATAAATTTCTTCAAACGCCACTCCACCATGAGATGGCCGCCAGCCTGGAAGCAGGCGGATCCAAGCTGGTGGGCTATGTGGGCGACCGTCCTCCCCGAGCTTTGACCACAACCAACACCCCGGTACGGGTACCGGCAGACATGAAGGGGTTGAAAATTCGCGTACCGGGGATGAAAGCTCTTATGGCCTTCTTCCAGGAAGTCGGATCGAATCCTACTCCCATGCCGTTCACCGAGCTTTTTACAGCCCTCAAGACGGGGATCGTAGTGGGGCAAGACAACGGGATCGACAACGTAGAATCCAGCGGCTTTTATGAGGTGCAAAAGTACTACATGAAGTTAGACCACGCCAGGGGAGTCTATATGCTTTACGCCAGTGTGCCAAAATGGAAGAATTGGCCTGATAGCTTAAAGAAGGTATTGGAAGACGGATGCAAAGTAGCCGCCACTCACAACAATCAGCTCCTTTCCGAATACGAGAAAGTGGCCTTTAAGCGGCTACAAGAAAAAGGCATGATTGTCCTCGATGTAGACCAGGCCGCCTTTGAAGAAGTCGGGAAAAGGGTCTGGAAGAAGTTTGACGGGGACCTCTGGGATAAAGGATTCATGGATCGAGTGCAGGCCCAGCTGGAGCAGATCAGAAAATCTCGATAATCCCTCCGAAGGAGATTCGCCCATGAAGTTTTGGAAAGTGGTTGATTGGATTGTGGACACCCTTGCAGCTATTTTCCTCCTGGCCACTTCCTTTATCCTGGCCCTGCAGATCTTTTTTCGTTATATCTTGAACCGGCCCCTGTCCTGGCCTCTGGAGGTTTCCCTCTTCTGCTTTGTTTGGTTGGTCTGGATGGGGGGGGTTGGAGGCATGCGCGAGGAGAAGCAGATCCGG
>JAURYC010000343.1 GCA_030654105.1 Deltaproteobacteria bacterium | reverse complement strand
TCCGAGATGGAGCAGTCGGCGCGAAAAAGAGTGATCCGTCAAGCCACCCTGACAGCATTTCTGGTGAGCATCGGCTTTCTCGGAATGGGGAAATCCATCTTTGCTCTGCTGGGGATCTCAGTCTCCGATTTTAAAATCGCTGGAGGAATTCTCCTCTTTATCATTGCCATTGTCGATTTGATCTTTCCCGAAAAAACCCGAACCTTTCCCAAAGAAACAATGGGAGTGGTGCCCATTGGAATTCCTTTAATTGTTGGACCGGCTGTCCTCACCCTCCTGCTGATGATTGTTCATACCTACGGTTACTTTTCAACCCTCCTCTGTCTCATCCTCAATCTGCTGGTCGTCTGGCTCGTCTTCAGTCAATCGCATTGGATCCTGCGCTTCATGAAAGAAGGGGGAACCAAAGGCGTGGCCAAAGTCTCTTCCCTCTTATTGGCTGCCTTTGCCATGATGATGATTCGCATCGGGATAAAGGAATGGATGGATATGTTCTCTCAGTCCCATTTTTGAAAAAGGATGGCAACTGCGCAGACTGCTGGGTTTTACTGAAAATTTCACAATAAGAGGCTGGAGTCAAAAGGGATGAGGGAGATAACCCGCAACAAGACTCTATAATGCTACTGTCCTATTTTCGTCCACTACCAGTTGACGGTTCCCTTATTCATCGCCTCCTGAAAAACCTTGGGGTCTCGCTGGGCCAGTTCGATGACCGCCCCGTTCGGTTCCCGCAAAAAGGCCAGGCGAATCCCAGGGGTTGGTTCGAATGGCTCGCCGAGGAAGTCGGCTCCCTTGCCCTTCAGGTCTCGATAAACAGATTCAAAATCATCGGTCTTGATGCCGAAGTGATGGACCCCATAGTGTTCCCTGGGATCCACGGGCTCGCTGGCCGGCCCCATATACATCAGTTCCAGCATACTCTCGCCGATACGCAGAAAGACGATGCGCTTGGAATCGGCCAGATTACGCCTCAGAATGACCTGGGCACCAAACATGTGGCGATAGTAATCGATAGAAGCTTCGATATCCCGGCAGCGGATGGTGACATGTTCGATCGAGAAAGACATCGGATCACTCTCCTTTAGAAATTTTTCTTACTTCCCCATTTTTGTTTGAGAGGTTGAGTCAAGGCTTTTATTTTTGGCGGTATTTTCGGTCGTACAGATCCGGCTCGTAGGGGGCTCTCCTGCCGGGACATTTTTCCCTCGGGCACAAAAGGCAGCTTTCGAAGCTCTCCTCGGTAGGAAACCATATCCCGGAGACCGACTTTATTGGTATCATGAGGAATGAATCCGTAAGTTTGACTCCGATGGAGGCCGGGCCCCCCCCGAGGAGGGCAAAGAGCTGTTGTTGCTCTGGTAAGGGCCAGTCGGGCAATGATCCAGGATTCATTCTCGATATTTTCCCAGGCTGAAAATGATCGATCAGATGTTCGTTCAAATGCTTGAAGGCAACCCGCAAGGCCATCTCTTTGATCACATCCGCCCAATATTTTTCCAGCAGGTCATCGATTGAACTCGACCACTCCTCTAACTCTAACCCGCAGGTTGTTACGAACGGGAAGACTCGATGAGCTTTTTCCAGGTTGACCCGCAGGACCCTGCTGGTAAGCATAACCCCGTCAATGATTATTTGATCATCTCCTCTGGATTCAATGAAGGCCACCTTATAGGCGGCTTTAGGCTTACCCATAGCCTGGGCTTTATCAACCAGATGGTTCAGCCTGGCAACAAGCTCACTCCCCTCTTTTATTCTTAAATTTTTATAAAGTTGCCCGGTGTCAATCTGGAAGGGGACATTATCCAATACGAAGGAATCCATAATTTCTCCTTATAAAGTGGGTTTAGCCAAACGGTTCCATGCCCGGCGCATCCCCCAGTTGGCGGGGAGAAAAACCTGGTGGCAGCGGCGGAGGGGCCAAAAACGCTTGAGCATGGAGGGATAAGAGTAGAAACGTTGATTGGCCCAGTCATGGCCTTCCTGGAGCTGATCAATCGACATCCCTCTGGGTTTATAGACCACATGGTTCATGTCGTAGAGGTCCCAGTTGCGGGATAGGATCCTATCTTCTCGGGTATATTGTTCGTAAAGGCGCGTTCCGGGGTAGGGAGTTAAGATGGCGAAGACAGCGGCATCGATCTTGGTTTCTTCACAAAATTCCACCACCTGATGAAAAACCGAAGGGTCGTCTTCGTCTGAACCGAAGATGAAAGACCCCTCAACGCCAATCCCCTGATCATGAATTTTTTTTACCAGAACCTTGTACCGGTCCGCCCGGTTGGTAGTTTTATGGTGGCTCTGCAGGGTCCTTTGGGAAAGGGATTCAAAGCCGATGAAGAGCCCGTAACAGCCGCTCTCCCCTGCTTTTTCGAGTAGATCCTCGCTCTCAGCAATATTGATGGAAGCATGGCTAAGCCACTTGACCCGGTATTCCTTCAAAAGCGAGAAAAGTTCCCGGGCATAGGCGGGGTTGCCGATGATGTTGTCGTCAACGAAGAAAATGAAGTTTGTCTTTTGCAGCAGGAGTTCCACTTCCTTCCGCACTTCTTCCAGAGGGCGCAGGCGACAGGTGTGGCCAAAGAAAGCGGTCACGGAACAAAAGTCGCACTGGAACGGACATCCCCTGCTGATCTGCATGGTATTGGTGAAGAAGTAAGCCTTCTTCGGCAGAAGGTCGCGTCGGGGGATGGGAAGGTTTTGTAAATCTGATCGGCCTTCAGCCTTGTAAAATTTCTGTAAAGATCCTTTTTTAAAATCCTCGATGACTTGAAACCAGATCATTTCGGCTTCCCCCAAGGCTACAGCGTCGGCATGTTGCCCCGCTTCTTCAGCCATCCAGGTGGCGTGAAATCCTCCTATGACTACGGGGATGGATATCTTGCGAAATTGGTCGGCGATGGCGTACCCGCGATTGGCCAAAGGGGTAATGATGGACACCGCTACCAGATCCGATTGATCCTGAAAATTAATTTCTTGGACATTTTCATCTTCAATGGTCACCTCTACGTCTTCGGGGGTAAGGGCTGCCAGCGTAGTCAGACTCAGGTAGGGGAAACGAAAGATAAAATGGCGCCAGAGGCTACCCTCCGGCCATCGGGGGCAGATGATTTTAATTTTCATTTTTTATCAGGACGCAGATCTTCGCAGATAACCGCAGATAAAAATTTTATTTGTAAATCCCTTTTAAAGCCAAAGAAAATTTAAAAGTAAATTCTAATAACTCGCTTTTATTTTTTATTATTTTTCCCAAAATCTGCGTCAATCTGTGTTCATCTGTGTCCCAATTAAATTTCTTTCTTGAATAACAAACAAACATTGGCCCCCCCGAAAGAGAAACCATTAAGGAGGGCGTATTGCACCTGAGCTTCCCGCGGCTGGCCCATGACATGGTCCAAGTCGAACTCTGGGGTTTTCAATCCGAGGGTTGGAGGAATTTGGCCATCTCTCATAGCCAGCAGGATGGCCGCCGCCCGCAAAGCTGCCGAGCCGCAAAAATCGCCAATGTGACCTTTAAGCGAGCTGACGGGAATCGGTCGCGAGGCCATGGCGCCAACCTTCTGGATGGCCATGGCTTCTGCCCGGTCCAGTTCCTTGGTAGAATTAGCGGCAGCACTGATATAATCTACCTGGGAAGGAGAAACTCCTGCCTTGGTCAGGACATTTTTCATTACGCGGGTCATCTGTTCAGCCTCTACCTCATAACGCTGAATTCCCACCGGTCCACCGGTGGAAGCCCAAGCAACCAGAGAGCCATAAATCTTAGCCCCCCTCCCCCGGGCATGTTTTCTTTTCTCCAGGACAAGTATTCCGGCTCCCTCTCCTAAGACTCGGCCGTTCCTCAGGCGGTCAAAGGGACTCATACCTTCCCCATGGGTCCCCTTGGGAGATAAGGCTCGCACTGCGGCAAAACTGTGAAAAAGAACGGAGCTGAGTTCATCCACGCTTCCCACCAGCACGGCATCCGCGCGGGCCTCTTGCAACAGCTGGTAAGCATAAGCCAGGGCCTGCTCACCCGAGACTTCGTTATGACTGAAGGTGGTATTGGGCCCTTTGATACCATGGTAAATGGACACCTGGCTGGCTGGGGCGTTGGGAACGGTATCTGGGAAAAGACTGGGGTTGGCCCCCTCCGGGCCTTCCTTCAGCATCCCTACGAAAAATTCATCGGTCTGGGCCGTACTTCCATAGCCTGTGCCGATAACCACTCCCATCGCAGAAGCCGCCTGGGAGGAAATGGAGAAACCCGCATCCTTCAAGGCCTCGATACTGGCGGCGACAGCCAAGCGAGAGACCCGGCTCATTCGCCGGTATTTCAAGGGAGGCATGAAATCCTTAGGGTTAAAATCCCGGATTTCGGCGCCGAGGTGAGACGAATAGGCTGAAGTATCAAAAGACTGGATGGGGGCAATTCCGGTCTTGCCGCTGAGGCAACTTTTCCAGAACGATTCCCTTCCGACACCGCAGGCGGAGATAATGCCGATCCCGGTGACAACAATCTCTTCCGAATGCGGAATGCGGAATGCGGAATGCGGAATTGTTGGATTTGATTTATTTTCTGGCATTCTTATTCTTCATTCCAATCTCGAAAAAACAAATGAATCATGGCTATATACAGGCCAAGTGAAGGCGGATCTCTTTAGAGGTTGGTTTCATTCCGCAATCCGCATTCCACATTCTGCAATTGTGATAAGAGAGAGGCAGAGGTCGGGAAACCGAAATCTAATTGGGAGCTACGAGAGTTGTTGGGATTGACCGCTCTCATTATGGATTCTTGGAAGGGAGACAATCAATATGAAAAACCGGGGATCATAAGAAAAAAAGCATCTTGTCCTTTTT